>JAPLUJ010000135.1:1396-4730 GCA_026397695.1 Verrucomicrobiota bacterium
AGTCTTTCCAGTTGAAACTAACAGTGCGCTTCACCGGGTCGATGCGCGTGATGCGCTGGTTGCTGATGGCGATCCTGCTGGTGTTCTTCCCCACCCACCCATCATCCCTATCCACACCTCCATGCACCACGCCACGTCCAGAAAGTTGTCCACAAGAACCCGGTGCTCCGACGAGTTCGTTACCGGCCCATTCTCGCACCGGAACCTTGTGGACAACTTTCCTCCAAGGCTGCTTCAACACCTCAACTCAAAAATATTTTATCTGAATACAACATTTCCCAAAGAAAAAACTTGAATGACTACATGCCGGCGCCTTGGCGGTTAGAAAATCTGCTCTGCCTCTTATGAAAAAAGACTCAGGCAATGCCCGAGCGCCGTTTTTCCTCTTCACCCATGACCCATGACCCTTCAACCAGTCAACTTCTTCTCTCTTCTCTTCCTCCGACCACCGACCACTGACAACCGACAACTCTTCCTCTTTTCTTCTCTTGCGTCTTGCGTCTTCAAGTCTTGCGTCTTTCCGGGTTTACTCGGCCGCCGGGTTGCGCCACATTGCGGGTGTCCCATGGAAGCACAATGCGATGCCTTCATCCGCTATCTGGCAACCGAACGCGGATTGTCCGGAGCCTATCAGATATCCGTGCGCCAATCCCTCGACGCCCTCGCCGGATGGCTGCAGAAAATGAACACTCCCCTGCGGGATGTCGGCACCAATGAACTCGCGGCGTTTCTTTCCCAGCGCAAACTCGATGGTCTCAACGCCGCCTCGTTGCGCATCACCACCGTGCACCTCAAAGTGTTCTTCCGCTGGCTGGCTCTCAAAGGAGAGCTCGAAATGGATCCCGCCGAACCCCTGCTCGCCCCAAGACCCGACCTCACCCTGCCCGATACCCTGCACACACGGGAAATCAACAAATTGTTAGAATCCATCGACCCTGCCGTCCCTCTGGGCCGCCGTGACCGCGCCATCCTCGAGTTGTTTTATGCCGCCGGCCTGCGCCTGTCCGAGTTATGTGGCTTGCGCTTCGAAATGATGGACCTCGAAGATGGCTTCCTGCGCATCACCGGCAAAGGCAACAAAACCCGCGTCGTGCGCGTCGGCTCCAAAGCCCTCCAGGCCATCGCCGATTACCTCGCCAACGAACGACCCGCACTGGTCACCAAACGCACATCCTCACACCTGTTCCTCAGCATCCGCGGCTCCGCCCTCTCGCCCGACCGCGTCCGCCAAATCGTCAAACATCGCGCCAAACTAGCCGGCATCGACCAAAATATCTATCCCCACTTGTTGCGCCATTCCTTCGCCACGCATCTGCTCGCCAATGGTGCGGACCTGCGCGTCATCCAGGAACTGTTAGGACACGCGGACATCTCCACCACCGAAATCTACACCCATGTCGACCGCCACCGCCTCAAATCCATCCACCATCGCTTCCACCCGCGCGGCTGAAAACGCTGGCACCAGGGGTTTGTTTTCCGCTGGCATTCGTGACATGGAAATCCACACTCTGGTCACGGGTCGCTCCATGGTGGGGCGACTTGGCCAGTCATCATAAGGAACCTGCTTTGAGAATGAGGCTTTTGCAAAAAAACATTTTGTTATTGGCCAGTGGCCTCTGCGGCTTCTGCTGGACGCATGCCTGTGTGGCGGCGGAACCGGGGGCCGCAGCGCTGCCTTGGAACGCCGAAACCCAGTTGAAAGCACTCGATCCGTTTTACAAGCAACACCTCGTGGCCGACGGCGTGCTGATCGTCGGCTCGGAGAAGGTCTCGCAGTATGCGCTGCACGAAGTCGCGTATCTGGCGCGCAAGGTGCTGGCCAATCGGCCCGACGTGCTGAAAAAACTCGGAGAAACGAGGAAGATGTATGTGTGTGTGATGGCCTACAACGAAATGCAGACCGATCTGCCCGAGTGCCGGGGCATGCAACTCTGGTGGAGTTATCGCGCACGGGGCCTGGCCGGCAGACCGGTCAGTTGCGGCGAGGAAAACTTGCTCTCCTTTCAGGGCGACCCGTGGCAAGGCGAAAACATCTTCATCCATGAGTTCGCCCACGGCTTCGAAGATGTCATCGCCGCCATCGACGCGCCATTCGGTCCGCAGCTTCGCGCGTTGTATGACGCCGCCAGAAAAAGCGGCCGCTTCCGCGGCTACGGCCTGAGCAGTAGCGCGGAATTCTGGGCCGAGGGCGTTCAGGCGTGGTTCAACTGCAACGGAACCATCAGACCCAAGTCCGGCGGTGGTCAAAGTTCGTTCGAGGCTCTCGGACCACAGGGCGAACACGTCTGCCACATGACCACCCGCGGGCAGGTGCAAACGCACATGCCGGACTTCGCCAGACTGCTCGACGAAACATTCCGCCAAAACGAGTGGGTGTACGTCCCCGTGGCAAAACGCTTGGACGAACCGCACCTGCGCGGCTTCGATCCCACCAAGGCTCCCGCATTCCGCTGGCCGCCCGAAGTCGTAGAAGCATTCGACCGGACCGAAGCCGCCAAGGCCAAAGCACAGGAACAACCAAAGTAAGACTCCTGCGATTGCCGTCGGCCTGTCAATCTAACTCATTATACCGCAACGCCTCGAATACCGCCACCACCACCTTGGACATCCGGTCATAGTCCAGTCGATCTGCAGTGTCCTCACGCGTATGATATGCCTTGTTCCGATAGAATGCGGTGTCGGTGATCATGGCGGCCTTGATACCATACGGCCAGTAGTTGATGTGGTCAGAGAAGTCGATGCCGGGAAGGGCGGACGGCGCGCGGATGGAGCAAACCGGCAGGCTGGTGGCACCCTGCATGCCTGTCTTGATCGCCTTGACCCAGTCGCCCTGGTCCCACCGCCCGGCAACCGCGATGAAATTCCCGCGGCTTGGATAGAACGCCCGGAGCATAAAGGATGGATAGGACTGCGAGCCTTTCTCGTCATGGAAGCAGCCCACCGACTCCAGCACGATCACTCCCGTGATGTTGGATTTTCCACTCGCGATGCTCTCGGCATGAATCGCGCTTCCCATGTGCGAGGTTCTGAAAAACGGGGGCTCTTCCAGCACATAGGCGACCAACTCCACCTCGCGCTGAGGTATGTTAACTCCTGCTAGATATGCCAGTTCGATGAGCGCGGCAATGCCGCTTGCATTGTCGTCGGCGCCGGGGGTGTCGCCGCAGGTGTCATAGTGTGCCCCGACCACCACCTTGGAGCCCTTGCCGGCCCCTAGCCTGCCGATCACATTGCGGTAGCGCTTGCCCTGAACCTTGAACTCCTGCGACTCCACCGCCGCACCGGCATTCGTGAATTGCGTCGCGATGTAGTCGGCGCACTTCGATAGATTGGC
>JAPLUJ010000131.1 GCA_026397695.1 Verrucomicrobiota bacterium
CGGGTTTATAACCTATCTAGCAGCAATTCGTGGTGGTGCGGGCGGGCGGCTCGAGGCCGTTGGCGGAAGGATAGGCGGGGGCGGCCGGGTCGCACACAGGTGCGGCGCGCGTGCGGTCCGGCTCCATGGTTGTGAGGCCGAGCTTGGCCAGCAGCGCCAAATCCCTGGCGGTGTCCGGGTTGTCGGTGGTGAGGAGTTTTTCACCGTAGAAGATAGAGTTGGCCCCGGCGTAGAAACAGAGCGCCTGGACCTCGTCCGATAGACGGGTGCGGCCTGCTGATAGACGCACCTTGGCAGCGGGCACGGCGATGCGGGCGCAGGCGATCATGCGGATCAGGTCGAACGGATCGACCTGCGGGTTTTCGGCCAAGGGGGTGCCGGGCATCGGCATGAGCGAGTTGATCGGCACGCTTTCCGGCTGAGGATTGAAATGGGAGATGATTTCCAGCAGGCGGAGCCGGTCGGTGATGGTT
Organism: Verrucomicrobiota bacterium; assembly: GCA_026397695.1. GTDB lineage: Bacteria > Verrucomicrobiota > Verrucomicrobiia > Verrucomicrobiales > Akkermansiaceae > Luteolibacter. Next base: position 474 of record JAPLUJ010000131.1, read on the forward strand.
TCGCTGAGACCGAGAATACCGCCGCAACAGACGGAGATACCGGCATCCTGGACGTTGCGGATCGTGCGCAGGCGGTCTTCGTAGGTATGGGTGGTGACAATGTTAGGATAATGTTCCGGCGAGGTGTCAAGGTTGTGATTGTAGGCGGTCACACCGGCGTCACGCAGTTGCTTGGCTTCCTCTGGTCCGAGTTCGCCGAGGGTCACACACACCTCCAAGCCCAGCGCGGCGACGGCCCGGACGATGCCGAGTACCTGCTCGAATCGTTCGGTGCCGCCACGGATGCCACGCCACGCGGCACCCATGCAGAAGCGGGTGGAACCCGTGTCCTTGGCGGCCCTGGCATGGACCATCACTTCTTCCCTCTCCAGCAGTACATGACTCTCCAACTCGGTCTTGTAACGGGCGGATTGGGCGCAATACGCGCAATCCTCGGAGCATCCGCCGGTCTTGATAGAGAGCAGCGTGCAGAGCTGGATCCGGCCTTCCGGCCAAAACCTTTCGTGGACCTCGCGGGCTTGCTTGAGCAGATCGAAAAATGGCAGGCTGTGAAGTTCCTGGAGTTCGGCAAGGGTCATGAAGATGCGGGATGGCGGAAGGATGGATGGCTGGGCGCTGCGGCGTGCTCTATGACCTCGGACAAACAGCGCCGCAAGAGCATTTTTTATGAGATGATGGCAGAAAAAAATGCAAGTACGGTGAACGGCAGTGGCGGGGCAGTGGCGGAACGGTAGTGGAGTGTTAGGGATTTGCAGAAGGGAATCGGGTGAGACCGCAAGTTGCAAGAGAACCACTTGGTCAGTCCTGAATACAGAAGATGGTCAACTGCTTCGGGCCGTGCGCGCCCAGCACCAGGATACGCTCGATGTCACCCGTGCGGCTCGGGCCGGTGATGAGGGAGATCATGCTGGGATAATGGGCGCCGTGCTTCTCCCGGACTAGAGACAATGCGGATGTTAGATCCGGCATGAGTTGCGAGCAGCGTGCGATGATGACGTGATGCGGTGGCAGGCACGACAAGGCGCGGCCGCCGGCAGTCATGCTGGTGA
>JAPLUJ010000057.1:0-815 GCA_026397695.1 Verrucomicrobiota bacterium
CTCTAACAAGGATTTCGCGGTGGTTCGCTACAACCCCAACGGAACACTCGACACGACGTTCAATGGCACTGGCAAGGTAACGACCGACTTCCGCGGGCATGACGATGTCTGCAGCGGCATGGTATTGCAGGACGATGGCAGGATCGTGGTGATAGGGTATTCTTCCGACGGGACCAGGAACGACTTCGCGCTGGCACGCTACAACACCGACGGGACCCTGGACACCGGCTTCGGGCAACTGGGCACCGGGAAGGTGGTGACCACCGGGATTGCCCTTGCCAGTTACAGCGAGGCATACGCGGTTGCGCTACAGGCGGATGGCAAGTTGGTGGTCGTCGGCACAATGACTTGGCCATATTGCCGGGAGGAATGCGTGGTGGTGCGTTACAACGCCGACGGCAGCGTCGACGACGGCTTCGGCAGCGGCGGGGTCATGCATTTTGGAGTCCCAGAGAACTACGGCACTTGCGGCCTGTGCGTGGCCGTACAGGGCGACGGGCGGATTGTGGTGACCGGACGAGGATACAATAGGGTAGTCGGGCCGGGCGGGTTTACGGCCCGCGTCGACGCCGACGGCAAGCGCCTCGATCCCGGTTTCGCCGGAGGGCAGAAATATGAGTATACCTTTTCAGTCAACGCTGCGGCGGTGCAGGCTGACGGGAGGATCCTGATGGCCAGCGGCGCATTCAATCTGATCCGGCTCAACACCGACGGCAATTATGATCCGGGATTCGGGAGCGCCGGCAGGGTCAATACCGCCATCGGAGTCGGCAGCAACGTGGCCAAGGGCCTGGTGCTGCAGGGCGACGGGAAGA
>JAPLUJ010000057.1:831-2374 GCA_026397695.1 Verrucomicrobiota bacterium
ATTCCTACAACGGCAATACCGGCGTGAACGACTTCGCACTGGTGCGTTGTAACACGGACGGCAGCATGGATACGGGGTTTCACCGAACTGGGAAAGTAACCACCCACATTGGCAGCGGCGACGCGTATGGCAACGCAGTCGCCTTGCAGGTTGACGGGCGGATCCTGGTGGCGGGCAGTTCTATCAGCGGCGTCAAGTCCCTCTTCACGGTGGCGCGGTATTACGGGACGGACCAACCGCCGATAGTGCAGACGGGCGTGGCGTCGGTGGTGACCAAGACCTCGGCGACGCTCAATGGCACGGCGAATCCTAACAGTCTGGAGACGACTGCGTATTTTGAATATGGTCTTGAGACCAACTATGGCAACAAGACAAGCGACCAGGCCTGCGGTTATGGTTTGAACGCGGTCAGCAAGAGTGCCTATATCCACGATTTGCTTCCTAACACCGTCTATCACTATCGCTTGGTTGCCCATAACTCGGCTGCGTTGTTCGGGGGCATCACTTATGGCAAGGACGCCACGTTCACGACGGAACCCGACCCGCCGGTGGATGTGACGGCGGCGGCGATCGGGGTGAGCAGTTCGGGGGCGACGCTGGCGGCGGTGGTGTTTCCTAACGGCCGCGAGACAAGTGCCTGGTTCGAGTATGGGTTGACGACCGCCTATGGCGAGAGCACCGCATTGGAGGTCATTGCGGGCGCGACCACGTTCAAGAATGTGTTCGCCACGATTGCCGGACTGACACCGGGCGCGACCTATCATTTCCGGGTGGTTGCTACGAATTCCGGCACGCCCATCCCGGTGCCGGGATTGGACCAGACGTTTGTGGCGCTCGATCCGGCACCGACGGCGCAGACGGGCGGGGCTAACCAACCCACAACCACGAGTGCGCGGGTCACGGGGACCGTGCGCGCCAACAACACCGTCTGCCAGGTGTTCTTCGACTATGGCACCGATGGGGTGACGTTTCCCTTCAGCGTGGCGGCGACGCCCGCCACCGTGACGGGGGATGCCGATACGATGGTAAGCGCGGATCTAACAAACCTGGCGCAGGCGGTGACCTACTACTATCGCGTCAGGGCGGTGGGCGGCGGCGGGGTTGGAATGGGGTCGATGGAGTCACTTGCGCTGAATCTTCTGTCAGGTCTGACGCAGGTTTTTCCCGGGATGCCACCCGAGGCGCAGGGATATGTGATCGTCACCCTCACCCCCACCGGCATTGGTGCGTGGCGATTCGTCGGGGAGCAACAATGGCGGCAGTCCGGGTTCCCGGCGGGCGCGCTGACCGCCGCTGACCGGCAAATCGAGTTCATGCCGGTGCCCGGCTATATCCAGCCGCCGACGGAAACCATCAGCGTGGGCAGCGGCAGCGTGACCGCATTCCAAGGCGTTTACTATTTGTCCGCGGTGACCGGCAGCGGCGGATTGAACGTGATCCTGAAGCCGAATTCGCTGGCGGGATCGGAATTGCCGGCGGCGGAGCGTGCGCAGTGGCGGTTCCTGGGCGAGGACGACGCGCACTGGCGCGACAGCGGCGATAC
>JAPLUJ010000057.1:2418-3477 GCA_026397695.1 Verrucomicrobiota bacterium
CTCTGGCCAGCGTGGTGGTTGAAAACAACGACGCGGTCACCCGCACGCTCACCTATTTCCTCGAGGATCCCCCGGTCGGCACGGCCGCCGCGGTGTTGCCGTTCGAGACAGCCTCCGGCAGCGTCGGCATGCCGTATGCCTATGTCGGGCAGCTCCGCAGCCGTGTCGGCACCAGCACGGGCTTCGTGGTCAAACGCCGGGTGGTCGCCACCGCCGGCCATGTGGTGTTCGACGACGGCACGCTGGCGGCGGTGACCGGCCTCCAGTGGTTGTTCCAACGCGACCGCATCAATCAGGAACCGGTGCCCCAGGAGCCGCGTGGCTGCTATCTGTTCACCGGCTATTCCGCGCAACGCGCGTTGGAAAACACCCCAGGCACTTCCTCCCCGCAGTCGCAGGAACTCGACGTGGCGGCGCTCTATTTCGACGAGGACGCGGGCCGCGGCGGATTCAGCGGATTCCTGGCCAGCGATGTCGCCGACAACGAGTTCCTGCTCTCCGGTTCTAACAAAATATTGGTTGGCTACCCGGTGGACGGCATCGCCGCTTCCTATCAGGGGCGGATGCATGCCACGCCGGCCGCGGATGTGGCGTTCGGCCATGGAGGATCCCCCCACACCTATATCACCACGGGCATCCACAGCAGCGGCGGGGCCTCGGGGGGCCCGTTGTGCGTGCAGTTCGAGGGCGGAAACTACTATCCCGCGGCGGTCTATCTGGGCGGCTCCGGCCAGACGGTGGTCAGGTCGATCGACAGCGGGGTGATCGATCTGTTCAACCGCGCCGAGGTCAGCGGCAATGGCGGCGACAACAACACCGGCGGCGGCATCACGCATACCGGCGTCACCGGCATCCTCGACTCCACCAAGTTCGGGTCATTGAAAGTCACCATCGAGCCGGCCGGGGCGCGCATGGGCGGGGCCGCCTGGAGACGGCTGCCGGCGGACACCTATCACGAGAGCGGAAACCAGGTGGGTAGTTTGACCGCCGGCACCTATATCCTGGAATTCACCACCGTGCCGGGCTATCAACCACCGGTCCAGCCATCGGTGGAGGTCA
>JAPLUJ010000026.1 GCA_026397695.1 Verrucomicrobiota bacterium
GTGGTGGGGTTCCCTTATGCCCCTGCATGGCCTGGACCTCATTCTCGCAGCATTCGAACAGGTTGCAGCGATCCGCACTGATTTTGAACTCCATCTGTGCTTTCTGGATGTCAGGCGTGCCGAGTCAATGTTGGCGGATTTCGGCGCGTGCGACCGTGCATGGTTACGGGTGCATGACAAGTTGACTTTATCCGATGGCAGCCTGCCGCGATTCGTGAATGAGAATGCCGACATTGGTTTCTCCCACTTCGGAGTCGGAGAGCAAGCCGAATACGTGGGAAGCAACAAGATTATTGAAGCTATGGCGCTTGGGAGAACCTCCATCGTTGCTGATACGGCGGGAAACAGAGAACTGCCGGGAATACAGGAACTATTTATGGTTTGTGACCGCACGGTTCCTGCGTTGACGGAAAAGATCCATGAGGTGATTGACCAACCGGAAGTACTACGGGATAAAGGATCGAAGTGCCGCTTGGAGTATCTTAATTGCTATTCGACATATGTGGCAGAGCGTTTGTTCGCATCGGTGATCGACGATTTTCTTGCTGGTCAGGGATTAAGGCCCGACTAGCAATCACTCCGGTTTAATTCTGTGTCAGGATCCCTAAAACGAACCGCTTTTACCGCCTTGGCTTCCTATCTCCAGATGGGGAGCTTCATGATCACCGGGCTGCTCTCTTTAAAGGCTGCGACCATTTGGCTATCGACCGAGACGCTGGGCCTGTGGAATTTCCTATTTGCCACCGTTTCGTATTTTGCCCTGCTTGAGTTCGGATTTGGTCAGGGAGTAGCGCGGTTGCTTGGGGAGCCATTGGCCGCCGGAGACAATGAGAAGGCCAGTCAGTTGGTGACGACGGGATTGGTGATTCTGGCATTTCAAGGCATCTTGGTTTTGGTGATCGGACTGCCACTTGGAAACTCCATCCTGAACTGGGCGGGAGTCCCGCCGCACCTCAAACAACAGGCGGTTGTTCTGTGGTGGGTCATCGTGCTGGTGCGCGGACTGTCACTACCTTTGGTGATCCTGCATGCTATTATTTGGGTGCAGAACAGAGTATATATTGTTTACGGAATCGGCATTCTTGGTTCATGGATTGGTCTTGTGGCATTTTACTATGGTTTGATATGTGGCGCGAATCTGCTGGCTTACACTTGGTCGCTTGCTTTGCCGGCATTGGTAACTGCAGGTCTCTTGGGGTCGGCGATACTTCGGAACTCGCAAGGAATCCAGATCCGCAGGTCTCATTTCAGATGGTCGGTGGCCGGGGAGATATTCGGATTCTCTTCGGCTGTCTTTGTGACAACGATTATTCCACAACTATCATCCGTTTCACAGTCGTTCATCGCGACGCGCGTCTGCGGGTTGGAAGCAACGGCGGTGCTAGCAGTGAACACCCGGGTCGGGCAATTGCTGTCAACCATTGCCATGCGGGCATTCGACGCGTTCATTCCCAGGTGGGCAGCCACCTACTGTGAGTCGGGATTGGATTCACTGAGAGACGAATACGTCAGGGTTTGCCGACTCGTCTTTCTTGGAATGGCGGGAACCACGGTGGCTGTTCTGCTTTGCAACCGGCCTTTCATCGAGTGGTGGACCCGGGCCGATCTTTTTGGTGGTCCTTTGCTCACTATCGTCGCCGCACTGACAGTATTGTTTCAGGGAATATTGCGGCTCTTGACTTATCCGTTCATGCTAACGCGCAATATGCGGCGTTTTGCATGGGTGTTGGCCTGTGGTCTGGTAATCGAACTGGTCCTTCAGGTGCTTTTAGCCTCTTACTACGGCCTGGCGGGCTTGGTCGTCGCTGTTCCGATTGCCGGATTTCTCTTGGTATTTTGGTTCGCGGCATTAAGCTTCAGCAGGATCATAGGCGCACACTGGTGGCATGTATTTGCCTCCGACGCACTTTGGTGCCTGCCTTCATTGGTGATCGCAACTGTAGCAGGCGCGTATTGGATACCTGCGGCGCAGCCCCTTACTCAATTGGCATTACTTACCCTGCTCGGAGCGGTCCTCGTGATTCCAATCGGATGGCGGACGTTTCAGCTTGGGCGGACGTTGACCACACGCGGACAAGCCGACTGAGGAAACTCAATGATTTGCAATGAGGGTGGCGGCGCAACCTCATGATTTCACTCCTCAAAAACAAGTGGCATACCAAGTCTTTTCAGTCCCTTTGTTGGAGAGAAAGTCGCCTACTATTCATGTATGAAGTCCAAGAAACAAATTGCCATCCTCGCAGATTTTTCGTGGAGTTTCTTTGACCAAGGCGCGCTTGGGCGGGGCGGCGGACAAGCGTGTACCTGGCTTTCGCAGTTAGCAGAGGAGTTTGCCAGATTTTGCCCTTATGAAGTTCACTGGATTACGATCGACCGTAGCAGGATCGGAGCCAGATCAGTGACCATGGAGTGGGGTGGCCAGCATTTCCACAGGATCCAAGGTGTTAAAGTATCTATTGACTTGGCTCTGAACTATGCTCCGTCACGTTTTATTTTGTCACGGGCACTGCGGAAGATCGGTCCGGATTTGATTCATGCATGGGGCACTGAGCACAGTTATCCGGTGGCCTGCGGCACTTGCGGCGTGCCTTCGATACTCTCAATGCAGGGGGTTTTGACCAATCTTTCTAATATGGGCTATCTGCCCAACCATTGGTATTGGAAGAAACTACCCCAAATGGAAGTCGAGTTTCTTCGATCGGCGACGATTGTGACATGCGAATCCCAGTGGGCAATCGAGCGGGTTCTGGAGACCCTGCCGTCGGCTGATACCCGGATGGTGGAATATGGGGTTCACTCGGGTTTTTATGACATCGCATGGGAACCGGACGCGGTTCGGCCTTACGCACTCTTTGTAGGAACCTTAGCCGAGTACAAAGGTGTTGTTGTGCTGCTTGAAGCGGTCAGACGCGCAGCGTGCAATTCATGGACCCTGAGGATCGCTGGAGATGGACCGCTGCGCGATGTGCTTGAAGCCTGTGACATTCCTAATGTGGAATACCTTGGGGTCTTGCCTTGGTCCGACTTGCAACAACAGATGAAAGGTGCCCGCTGCCTTGTTCATCCAACGCTGGCAGACTCGAGCCCGAATGTGGTCAAGGAGGCGCGGGTGATCGGCCTGCCGGTGATCACGACGATTCACGGAGGACAGGCTGGATACATCAGGAACGGCGAGAACGGCATTATCGTCGAGCCACTAAGCCCGGAGGGCCTGGCAGAAGCGCTCTCACGCGTGATGGATGATTCACAGTTTGCCCGGCGCATGGGTGCCACTCGCCACGCGGAAGACCGGGCCTATTTCCGTCCTGAGAATACAGCGCGTGGGTTTTTAGAGATCTACGACGAAATGCTTGCCTGAATGCCGGGCAGAATCTCTCTCGACCCTGAACAAGGTTATGCGTAAAGTATTACGTTTTTTCTGGGCACTTTGGAAGGCTCTTCGCTCAAATATATCTCATCCTATTTTGCGGATTTGGGTGCGCTTGTGGGGTGCGCAGGTTCATCGCACTGTGAAGTTTTCGGGCATGCCCGTCGTGCGTGTCAAGAGGGGATCAAAAATGCTGTTTTCCGAGGGCGTCATTGTTCACTCAGCGATCTCAGTCAATCCCCTGATAGGCCGCCTTGCCTCCACTTTTTCCACATTGGCACCAGATGCGGTTTTGGAGTTGGGACTCGATGTTGGCGCAAGTGGTGTCTGCATCTGCGCCGCGCGCGAGATCCTCATCGGAGAGGGAACCATCATCGGGGCCGATGCTATGATTTTGGATAATGACTTCCATTTCCCCCTGCCTAACTGGCGGTGGGCGAATGGAGCCGCCGAGACCGCCAAGCCGATTTACATCGGACGGGGCCGTTTTATCGGCACCCGTGCGATCATCCTCAAGGGTGTCACCATTGGCGACGGCGCCGTCATCGGAGCCGGCGCGGTGGTGACCTGTGACGTCCCGGCTGGCCACATGGCAAGCGGAAATCCAGCCACCGTCCAGCCGCTGGGTGAGATGTGGAAAAGATGAAACCGGCAGGGCTGCTCGTTCCGCCCCGCCGTGACTCGCATTTATAGATCATGCCCCGCGCTGTAGCGCCGCCCATCCAATCGGATCCGCCCTACCTTATTTCTTTCCCTTCGCGTCATTTCGCGTTTTTTCGCGGTTCCTATTTCTTCATCTTCCACGCTCCTCGCTGTTGGCGACAAGTCGGCGCGGCAGAGCCACCGAGTCCTGCCATGATTTATGATTATGCAAAAGATATGTTTCATCATAATCACGCATTCGGAACCTCAGCAGGTAGCCCGGCTCATCTCAATTCTGGGGCAAGTATCACAATGCATAGTTGTGCATGTCAACGCCAACAGCGATATTGGACTTTACCAGGACAAGGCACCTGAATGGTGCGGATTTGTTGACCAGCGGGTGGCGGTGCGCTGGGGCACCTCCAGCATGCTTGAGGCCATTGTGGCGTCCACTGATTACGCCATGAGGCAGACTGATGCCGACCGATTTGTTTTACTCAGTCAGAATTGTCTCCCCGTTGTCCCACCAGAAGGGATCCAACAATTTTTCGATGCACAGGCTGATGCCGAATTCATCGGGCTTCGACCCATGAGAAGTTACGGGGCTGACCGTTGGCGGCTGTCGTTTGATCTCAATGAAAATTCAATTCACCCGCGACTGCGCAATGGCATCGCCGGGAAAATTGTCCGGCGATTGGGAATCGCCAGACCCGCATTGAACTGGAAGCAGTCATTGGGTCATAACAAACCAGCCAAGGGATGTCTGTGGTGGGCGTTGACACGAAATGCCTGCAAGCATCTTTTGCAGGTAATAAGGGAAAATAGTGCATTATATCATTATGCCGGTTCGCTTTTCGGGCCTGAGGAAATCATTCCACACACCATATTATACAATTCCGCCTTTTCAAAAAACATACAACATCACATCACCTTTGAGGACTGGTCCCGCAGAGGACCATCTCCCAAGTGGCTGGACGTTTCCGACATCAGAAAACTAGCGGATCCTCGTTACGAATGGACTGATGTATATGGCAAGGGCACGGCCCTCTTTGCCCGGAAGTTTTCATCAGAAGTAGCCGAGCAGATCACACATGATTCTTGAGGCGATCAATCTCATTTTGCGGTTCAAAAAAAATCTGGTCAGATTGCAACCGCGAAACACGCGAAATCACGCTCACCAAGAAAGAAGGAGAAGGTTGGGCATATTGATGAGTGCCAGTTGGGCGATGCCCTCGATCAATCACCAAATCCTTTCGCGTCATTTCGCGTTTTTCGCGGTTCCTGTTTCCTGATCTTTTACGGCAAGGCGGCGTGCCCGCCGAACACATGGCATGCGGGAATCCCGCGGTGGTCAGGCCGCTGCCGAATCACCGGTGCTTCAGTGAGCCGGTGTTTCAGTGTTTCGGTGTTTCGGTGAGAATGAAGAGCGAAAGGCACGTGTGAAGCTACTGACCCTTTGGTGAACCGGTGCTTCAGTGAGCCGGTGTTTCAGTGTTTCGGTAAGAGAATGCAGAGCGAAAGCAACGTGTGAAGCAACTGACCCTTTCTCTTTAACTGACTCACCGCGCCGCGCCGCGGCTACCGAAGCACCGAAACACCGTGTTGCGTAGCGGCAACCGCGCCGCGCAGCGGCTACTGAAACACCGAACCACCGGGCCGCGCAGCGGCAACCGAACCACCGAACCACTCTCTTCTCCTTCCCAGATCTGCATTGCCATTACCCGAAATCTTCACTACAATCCTCTCATGAGAGCACTCGAAATCCCCGTTCCTGATGATTTGGATCTGGCCATCGGTTCTTCCCATAATGAACTCACTCAAATGGCACGGACGGCCTTTGCGCTGCGCTTGTTTGAACTCGGCAAAATCACTTCCGGTCGAGCCGCCGATATTGCCGGCATGCCACGCAGGCGGTTTCTGCTGGAAACAGCCCACCATGGAATTCCCTCCGTTTCCTGGGACGAAGAGGAGTTGGCAGCGGAAGACGCAACTTTGAAAGCCCATTCATGAAACATCCGGTCGTTTGCAACACCGGGCCTCTCATCGCCCTCTCGTTGCTCTCTTTACAGGACACGGTGAGCCGGTGCTTCGGTGAATCTGTAAGAGAATGAAGAGCGAAAGTAACGTGTGAAGCAACTGACACTTTCTGTCTTACCTAAGCACCGGCTCACCGAACCACCGCTCCTCTCCGGCAACTCGACATCCCCCGCAAACCTGCTATTTTTCCACCATGAACCCCTCACCGACCCTCTGTCCGCAAATCCGTGAGGAGGTGCTCCGTGACCCCCGCTACCCGGTCCACAAGATCGCCGATCAGCTCCTGCCCTACCTGCAAGTCCTCGTCGCGCAGTTCCATCCCGAGCAAGTCATCCTCTTCGGCTCCTATGCTTACGGCGAGCCTAACCGAGACAGCGATGTCGATCTGTTGATCGTCAAGCCAATCCACGAAGGCCGCGTGAAGGATAAAGTCGCCATCAGACGCGCCTGGTGGCCGCTGCTTGTCGGCAAGTATCCGTTGCCGTTCGATCTCCTCCTTGAGACACCCCAAGAGTTCGCCGTTTTGCGTCCGCAGCAGACCGGTTACCATGCTGAAATACTGCGCAAAGGACTCCGTGTGGCATGATCACCGACCCCAACAACTCCTCCCATTGGCTGCTCTTGGCCCGCGACCGCCTCGAAAAGGCCGACGCGCTATTCACCCGATTTGGAAGCTCTTGGTCCGGTGTGGAATTGCTGCATGAAGCTGCCGAACGTTACTTGAAGGGTTATCTGGTCCACAAGAGTTGGCAACTTGTGAAAACTCACGACCTTGGCTTGCTGATCGCTCAAGCAAGCCAATTCGATTCCCAATTCGTCAACTTCGCCGAGACTTCACGCATTCTGACAGAACAGTTCTGGGAACAGCACTACCCGGGCGGCGATCTTGACGAAGTCGGACAGGACTATACCGAACTGCGCCAAGCTCTCGGGGAATTGGTGGCACTCATCGAAACCACCCTTGCCCCAGCCGCCCCGCCCCCTTGACGGTGTTTCGGTAAGAGAATGAAGAAAGAAAGGAACGTGTGAAACAACTGACCCTTTCTCTCTAACTGACCCACCGCACCGCGCCGCGGCAACCGAAACACATCTTCCACTCCGCACCGCTATGGACTTCGCCACAGTGCTATCACGCGTTGTGACCGCTCTCGACGCACAGGGGGTTCACTATGCCCTAATCGGCGGCATGGCCATGGCCTTGCATGGCCTCCAGCGCACCACCCTGGATCTCGATTTTATTCTTCTGCTCGGTGACCTCGCCGCCGCCGACCAGATTCTCCGGAGCCATGGCTATCACCGTGAGTTTCATTCCGAGAATGTGTCCCACTATCTTGGGGACGATCCAACCCTCGGGCGGATTGATCTTCTTCACGCCTTCCGCGATCCCACACTTGGAATGCTGGAGCGAGCCACGCGACTCCCTTGGCCCGACGGGACCGCCGTTCCGGTCGTGTCCCTGGAGGATCTCATCGGCCTGAAGGTTCAAGCCCTTGTCAACGACCCCTCGCGCCATGGCCGCGATTGGGCGGACATCCTCCAGATGATCCGTCACGCGGGAGATGCCGCGATTCCTATCGATTGGGAGTTGGTGGCGGACTATCTTGCTCTTTTCGATTTCGGTGACAAACTGCCTGAGCTCGCTCACGTCTATGGCCAGACTCTCTGAACAAGAAAAGGCGTCATTCCTGCAGTTCGCCCGCGGCGCTCCGCTGCCCCCCCAGCGGCCTCCCGTCCTGCCCATTGCCGAATACCTGCGCCTCATCTCCAACCTCGCCAAGCTTCCGCACCCACCCAAACCCGTCCGTTTCACAGGCCGGCATTGGAAACTTTAGCTTTCTCTCTCACCGAACCACCTGGCCGCGCAGCGGCAACCGAAGCACCGGTCCACACAGTGGCCACCGGACGATTGAACTTAGCACCCCAACTTTCCACTTGCAGGTAACGCCAAAATCGCTATTTTGCACCTATGATTTCAAGGATTGAGCTTAACCCGGAAGTATGCAGCGGGCACCCGCTTGTTCGAGGAACGCGTATTACCGTTGATACCGTTCTTGGATATCTGAGTGCAGGGGACTCGGTGGATGAGGTGCTGCAGGCACACCCGCGGCTTGAAAGAGCGGACGTTCTCGCCTGCATTGACTACGCCCGTCTCCTGAGTTCCGCGCATACGACCGTCCAACTCGCGTCGTGAACCATCTGCTGATTGACGAAAACCTGCCGGCAGCACTCGCAATCATCCTTCCGGTCGATTGCTCACATGCCACAGACCTTGGAGAGCAACCCACGGATCGGCAACTTTGGCAAC
>JAPLUJ010000472.1 GCA_026397695.1 Verrucomicrobiota bacterium
GGCACCCGTCCACAGCAGGTTCTGCCATGCGGCAAGCGGAAACTTGGCAAGTACATATTGATACTCCGGCCGGTGGACGGTGATGGCACCGCATTTGCGCTCGATGAAGCGGAGGTTTTGGCGGGATTCCTGGTGGCCGGAATCGCGGGCGAGCGCACGCCGATAGTAAAGTGCCGCATACCCCGGCGATCCCGCGCGGTAACAGGCGTTGCCAATGTTAAAGAGTGTATCTGCCGTAAGATCATCATATAACCCACCTTGCAGCCAAAGCTTGATGGCCTCGCTGTATTGGGCGGAATCGTAGGCTTCCAACGCGTTGCCAGACAAGTCCGCGGCACGGGCCTGCCCACCGCCATTCCCTAACAAGCAAGCTGTTAGCAAAACCAGGTCGGTCTGGTGCAGCAGTCGGATGATGGCTTCACGCCGCTTGGGTTGCAACACGAGACCGCCGGCTTGCTCCTGCCGGAAACAAACGTTTTCCCTTTCGGCAAGCACGGCCTGGACAGGCGGGGATGGATTCTCACCGAGCCAGCGCTCGATGAAACGACCGGCCGACATGAGAAATCCCGCGTCGTCGGATCCCGGCATGCGTTCCAGCGCGCGGAGTTCCAGCATGCGCGCATTTCTAGCAGGGTCATGCCGGAACCGGTGGCCCACGCGCAACCAGAGCGCTTTGGCGATCAAGCCGAGGGCGATCAAGCCGGCGATGGCGTGGCCGAGCCACCCGGGGAGACGGGAGGCGGCAGGCTGGGTGAGTGGTGCCGTGCGCATGACGCCGAGGATATCGGTCATGCGTTCGAGCGGCATCGCCAGCGCCTCGGGTGGCGTGACGGGATCGGCTTTGGGTGGCGTGGCGGGCGTCATCTTCAAGGGGATCGGCTCGGAGGTCAGGGTTTTGTAGGTCGCGTCCTTCGGATCGAAGTAAACCATGCGGAATGCCGGAATCTCCGGCTTGAGTTCCAGCGGCCGCATGAATTGGTGGAACATGGTGCTGCCTGATAACTCGCGCCGTTCGTCACCACGCTGCTCGGTGGTGGCGTCGTATAGTTTCCAGCCCGTCGCATCCACCGGCTTCGGCGGGCGCAGCGTGTCCAGATTGCCGCTGCCGCTCACCATGATATCCACCGCAATCGGATCGCCTTCCCGCGCTTCAGTGAGCTTGGTTCTAACATCCATTGTGAAACTGCCGACCGCGTTTTCGAAACCTGCCGGAGCGCCCTTGGGGAGGGGCATGGCTTCGAGTTCCAGCAGCGGGACTGTTAGGTTCATTTCCTGCGTGACCGGTCGCAGAATGCCATCCATCATGATCCGGGTGATCATCAGTCGAATGGTCGCTGGTCCGATGCCGATGTTGCCCGTGCGCGTCGGGGTGAGCGTGCTGGGATAGGCCACGGAGTTATAGGGCATGCCTAGCAGGTTGATCTGTCCGCGCGTGGCGGATGGCTGGAAGCGCCACGAGGTGACGCCATCGCGTTGGAAGTCCGGAATGCCCCAGTCCTCGACAAACAGCTCGCGGGGAACGAACAGCTTGATTTCAACCGGTGTGGATTCCCCATCGTATGGGTGCGGATTCATCACCCGGAAAGTGCTCGCGTAACGGATTTTCGTATCTCCCGCCACCGCTTCGGACCATTGGAGTTCGTCCGGATTGAACACCATGAACTCTAACGGTTCGGTGCGGGATTTCAAACCCTTGGCCACCACTTCAAACGGTGGAATCGCATGGCGGCCGATTGCATAGCTGGAAACGCGGTATTCAAAGACATACTCCAGTCTTCTTCCCGGCAGCAGTTTGGTCTGCACGCCCCGTCCAGATTCGACGATTTCCATGCCTTCCACCGTCGGAATTTCGGGAAACGCGGATGGCTGGACGCCGGCAATGGCAACTTCCAGCAGCGCTTGCTCACCGCGTGCGAGAAAGCGGGTGGACAGCCGGCTGATTGTCTCGGCGTTGCCGTCGGTGAAGCCAAGCCATCCGCTGGCCAGCACGGTCATGAGTCCTCTGATGTGTTGGATTCCAAGCATGATATTACCAGTCTTTCTCGGCGGGGCGGAACTCGCGCCGCCCGGGTGTGAGCGGGCCCTTTTCGAGATCCGCATTTTCCTTGAGGATCCTCCGCGCGCGTTCCTCGGGAGTTTCCTGGGGATCGGTTTTGCCCTTGTCTGCTTCCTTGTCGTCCTTCTTATCTCCGGATTTTGCGTCGGGCTTGTCTTGTTTGTCGCCTGCGGCGTCCTGCGGATCCTCCTCACCCCGGCCCTTCTCGCCGGGTGCTTTGGGACTCTTGTCTTCTGCTCCTTTGTCCTCTTGCTTGTTCTGCGGATCAGCTTCGCCTTTGTCCGGTTTGCCGTCGCCGGGTTGCGGCTGGGGCATCGCTTGTTCGTTTTGTTGTTGGTCCTCTTCCAACAACTCCTGGAGACGTTTGAAATAGATCATCGTGGTCGCCCGGTTGTTGCGGGCGGCCGCGTTGGACGGATCAAGGGCAAGGGCGGAAGCGAAGTGCCTGATAGAGTCCGCCCAATTGGTGATGAGCGCCCGCATGCTGGCATAGCCGCCGCCATCGCCTTGGCCTGGATCCGCAGACTCGCGGAGTTTCGCCAAACGCTCGTTGACCAGCGCATCGAATTTTTCAAGGTCGGGCAAGCGGGCGGGATCCTTCGGATAGAACTCATCGGCAAGGGTCTGCCAGCCGAGTTGAAACAAGGTGTTGCCCATGCCGGTGTGGCCGTTGGCGAGAACCTCCGGATCCCCGGACTGCAGCGCGCCACTGAACGCGGATCGCGCCTGTTTGAAATCCCCCGCCCGGTAGGCGGCGGTGCCTTCACCAAGGCGGAAACGCGCCGTACGCCCGCGCCACAGCGAACTCTCCGCCAATTTCCGATAGGCGTCGCGGGCCTCCGGGTAGTGCTGTTGTTGCAAGGCGTCCTTGGCGGCGGAGACCCCGTCGGCCCGCGCGCCTGCGGGCGTTAGAAAAACGCCCGCAACCAGAACCGCGGCATGTACCCCCCTCCAACGGGTGCCGGCAACAATGGAGCCTAACAGAAACACAATCGCCGGCAAAACCAACCATTGATAGAACTCGATGAAAACACCGCGCTCGGGGCCATCCATTTCGAAGGCGTCGAGGTCCTTGATGGCGGATTTCACCAGCGCGGGGATGTCCATGCCGGTCCCGGCTTGGGCGTAGCGGCCCTTGGTGTCCGTGGCGAGCTTGCGCATCACGGCGGGTTGGATGCGGCTGATGATCTGACGCCCGCCACGATCCACCATCCGGTCGCCCGGAAAGTCCGCATTCGGGACATAATCACCATCTTCGGTTCCCACGCAGATCGCGAGGATGTAAACACCCGCCTGTTCGGCTTCGGCAATCATTGGATTGAGGTCACCCGCGTTTTTTTCGCCGTCGCTGAGGATCACCAACGCGTTGTTTTTCTGACCGGTTTTCCTGAGGGTTTCAGTCGCCAGATGGACGGCGGCAGCAAGGTTCGAGCCACCTAACGGCACCCAGCTTTCGTCCATCTGCTCGACGGTCTCGC
Organism: Verrucomicrobiota bacterium; assembly: GCA_026397695.1. Classification (GTDB taxonomy): domain Bacteria; phylum Verrucomicrobiota; class Verrucomicrobiia; order Verrucomicrobiales; family Akkermansiaceae; genus Luteolibacter. The sequence continues at coordinate 3,535 of JAPLUJ010000472.1, forward strand.
GGACCGCCGCGTGATCAACCGTCAGCGGGGCATAGATATAGGAAGTACCCGCGAAGCCAAGCAGGCCGATGCGTTCGTTAGGCATGGCATCGAGTATCTCATAAATGACCATTTTCGCCTGCGCGAGGCGATCGGGTTTGACGTCGCGCACCCGCATGCTGCGCGAGAGATCGAGGGCGATGAGGAGGTTGCGACCCAGGGTTTTTTCGGTGCGGATGCCGTCGTCGCCCTGGGGGCGGGCCAGGGCGGTGATGATCGCCGCACAGGCGGCTAACAGAAAAACCAGGGCGAACCATTTGGGCAGCGGACTGCCGCGCTGCAACAACACCCCGCGGAGACGGGGCGCGACAAACGCCGACCATTGGTTCTTGCGCAGCCTTGCCACGCCCAGCGCGCCCGCTCCCAGAAGAGGCAGCAGGACTAACAAGACAAGCCATGCGGGTTGGGCGAATTTCACCGGATCAGGGGGCTGGAGGTGGATGGAGGGCCAGCACGCTGGCGGCAGCCAGCGCCGCAAGCAACGTAACACCGAGGAACCATGAAAACAACTCGGTATCATCGTTCACGGTGAAGCTTTTCGCATCCGTTTTTTCGAGTTGATCAATGGTGGTGAAGGTTTTTCTGAGCGATTCCAGATTCTGCGCCCAGTAATGTTCGGCTCCGGTGAGCGTGGCGATTTTCCGCAGTGTCGGCAGGTCGAATTCCTGATACGGGAAACGCATGATGTTGCGCTCCACCCGACCTTCCTTGGTGCCGATGGCGATGGTATAGATCTTGATGCCGAGGGTTTTCGCGTGTTCGGCGGCCTCCAACGGGCTGATCTTGCCGGAGTTGTTGGCACCGTCGGTGATGAGCACGATGATCCTGCTTTTGGCGTCGCGGGCGTCGAGGCGCGATGCGGCGGCGGACAAGGCGGAACCAATCGCCGTGCCCTGATCCTTGACCGTCCCAAGATCAAACGGGTCGTTCAAACGGAGTTCTTTCAGGGAATTGCGCAGCCACTTGTGGTCGAGCGTGATCGGGCTGGCGTCACGCGGTCTGCCTGCGAATGCCACCAGACCCATCCGGTCATCGGGCCGCAAACGGATGAAGTCATCCACCACCATTTTCGCGGCATCAATGCGTTTCACCCGCTCTCCCTGGTCGATGAAATCATCAATGTCCATCGATAGCGAAACATCGAAGGCGATCATGATGTCGATACCGCTGGCCGTGCGGCTTTGATAATCGTTGCGCCAA
>JAPLUJ010000330.1 GCA_026397695.1 Verrucomicrobiota bacterium
TTTCAACGGCCTTCACCGGGAAAGCAATTTCCTAGCAAAAGTAACAATCCAAGCAATCTGATTCCACTGTTTATGAAATCACACCCAAGGATCCTTGCCGCCATTGCCACTGGTTTATTCGTTGCGCACCTGCCTTTGTCAGGAGCCGACACACCTGCCGCATCCAACGCATCAAATAAGATCACCTACGCCGCCGACACGAAGCCCATTATCGATGCCGCATGCGCCAAGTGCCACAATGCTGAAAAGCCCAAGGCCGGCCTGCGCATGGACAGCCTGGAAGGTGTGCTGAAAGGCTCCAAAAAGCGCAAGATGGTTGACCCCGGCAAGAGTGCCAACAGCCGCCTGATCAAAATCGTGGAGTCCATTGCCGCATCCGCAAATGATCCGGCAGGGAAAACCACGGCGCTGCACAAAAAGGGCCCGAAGCCACTTAGCCCGGAGCAGATCACCCTGCTCAAATCCTGGATCGACCAAGGTGCCAAATAATCGTTAGCCTAGGGTTTGACGATCCGCTTGCCCTGGGTGGCTTGTCAACGCCTCACCATCCTCAAGCGCCCAACAAAGCTGACTATCGCCGCAAGATCAGCGAGAAATACGAGGGCACACCAAGCTTCGAGCCCGACGCGGTCTATGACCCGGACACCATCAACGGCCGCATCAATCATTGGTAAAACGGGCGTTTTGTTTTTTCACGATTGCCAGCGTGGGGTGACGTGATAGCTTGCCTCACCCATGACTGTGCCGGAAAACGCCAATTCGCTGAAAACCCTGTCTGTGTTGATCAACCACTTTTTCCCCGCCCACCGGTCTTTGCCAAGGCTGCGACAGGCAGTCCGGTCCGGCCACCGGCTCTTGCAACGGCCTTCACCGGGAAAGCAATTCCTGGCCGTGGTTTGGAGGAGCGCTCTCTCATCGGCTAACAGGCTTGTGGCGTCCGTCGGAGACGCTTTCAACTTCGATGTCCCCAGCGTTGCGTTGCTGGGGGGGCTTGTGTGTACACGGGCGAGTCGATGTGTCGTGACTGCAAAGAGCCGAAAGTGGGCGCTCGTCGTCCTGCTGTGGGTTGGCCTGGGCGCAAAGGAGACGCAGGCCATGCTGTATCACCCCGGGCAAGGATCCATGTGGGACCCCTCTGTTCTGTGGTACGACGGCAACTACCACGCGTTCATGATGTACAGCCGGGACACGGGCAACGGCCTCAAAGCGGGCCACTGCATCAAGGCCATCTCACCCGACGGCGTGCACTGGCGTACGGATGCCGTCGTGATCGAGGAGCCGGAGCGGGCCAAGGGCTGGAAGTTTTTCAAGTGCTTCGTCGGCCGCTGCGGCGACCGTTTCATCATGAACCACGGCATCGCGCGCCCCGAAGGTCAGGACATGCTCCGGTTCTACGAGTCAAACGACCTGCGGAACTGGAAACTGCTTTTCAGCAGCCGGCCCGACCCGCGCTGGTACGGGCTGCCGCCGGAGAAGCACCGCTGGGACCACATGTACATACTGCCGAAGGAGGAGGGCAACCCGAAGGCCGGCTACTGGGGTCACCCGGTCTCCGCGCCCAAGCCGTTCGACAAGGGCGGCGTGGGCATGATGCAGTCGCCAGACGGGCGGAATTGGGAAGTATTGCCCCCGGCGCAGATCGAGTACCCGGCGGGCGTGAAAGTGCTCAACCATCTGGAGTGGGGCGGCTGCGAGCGCTTCGGCGGCAAGTATTACCTGATCGGCGGCACGGGTGCGTATCTCGGCAGCAAGGGCTACGGCATGTACTGGTTCGTAGCCGACGCGCCCACCGGCCCGTTCCGCATGGACCCCGATGCGCCCCGCCTCTGCGGCAACTCGCACGTCGACCTCTCGTGGCTTGCGACGTGGTGCCGCGCCAAGGACGAATTGCTCGTCAGCAACTACGCCTCGCCCGTGCCGCGTAACTTGTCGCCCTGGATGCTGCCCCTGCGCAAGCCGGTGCTGGATGAGAAGGGACGGCTGCGTCTGGGCTGGTGGAAGGGAAACGAGGCGCTGAAGGGTGAAGTGATTCCCCTCGACAAGACGAGCGTTTCGCTGACCGCTGCGGACGGTATCACTTCTCTCGACGCAAACATCATCTTCAACGAAGACCGGGGCGTCGTGGTCGAAGGACGCATTCGCGTCACGGCGAAGGGCGCGGCACCCGGCGCGGGGCCCGCGTTCTATGAGCCTCAAGGCAAGACCATGGTCATGCTGCTAGGCATCGGCGCGCCGGGCACCCGCGAGACGCAGACCGGGCGCGTGGCCGCCGACGGCACGTTCGCGTTGATGGACTGCGTCGGGCAGTACAGCGCCTGCGTCACGGGCATCGAGGACGGCAAGGAGCACTCGTTCCGGCTGCTGTCGCGCATCGGCCTGTTCGAGTTGTATGTGGACGATCTGCTGGTCCAGACATTCTACTACGAGAAGGGCGCGGGCCGTCTGGGCTTTGCAGCGCGGGCGGCGGAAGCTCACATCGAAGGACTGCGCGCATGGCATATGTCCCTCTGACGCGGACCGCCCGGATTCTGCCGGGAGACAGATGGAGCAAGCATAGACTGATCCCGAATCGGCTTGACTAACCGGGTATTATTTTAAAATTACGGGAACAGTTTTTCTTAGAAAAACCTCACACCATTAACAACAAGGAGAATCAACCATGTGTCAAACAGCATCATTGAAGGGTAAAGTTGCGATTATTACCGGGGCGTCATCGGGTATTGGGACGGCGATTGCGCGTCGCCTTGCTTCCGATGGGTGTGCGGTGGTGGTGTCGGCGCGCCGGGCCGAGAGGCTCAACGCGTTGGCATCCGAGCTGACCGCTGCTGGCGGTCAGGCGTTGGCGGTGCCGGCGGATGTGAGCGACGCCCAGCAGATGCAGGCGCTGGCCGACCGGACGGTCGCCGAGTTCGGCCGCATCGACATCATGGTCAACAACGCCGGGTTCGGGTTTATCAAGCCCTTTATGGAATCCACCTTGGCGGAGATCAACAGCCAAATTGATGTCAACTTCAAGGGCGTCTGCTTCGGCAGCATGGCGGTGTTGCCGACCATGGACAAACAGCAGTCCGGAACCATCATCAACATCGGCTCGATCGCCTCGATCCGGCACTGGTCGCATCTGGCCGTTTACGCGGCGGCGAAACATGCCGTGTTGGGTTTCTCCCGTTCGCTCTACGAGGAAGTCCGCACCAAGGGCATTCGGGTCAGCGTGATCTGTCCGGCCGCCGTCAATACCGAGTTTCTTGATGTCGCCGGTCTGACCAATCCGCCGTGGCCAGCGGCGGACATGATTCAATCCGAGGACGTCGCCGAGTTGGTCATGACCTGCATCAACATGCCTAAAAATGTCAGTCTGGACACGATGGTGCTCTGGCCGACCTGCCAATCCAGTCAATAAATAGGCAGCGAAAAAATCTCGCCCCCTGGCTAGAGCCGCCTGAAAAGAATTTCTTTGCGCACTGCCGCAACAATCCCTATTGCTCGCGCCGTTGGCAGGCCTTCCTGGCTTCTATCAAATCAACGGTTCATTGAACACTCCACCTTTTTTCCCCGCGACCCCCATTTCCCTGCCCTCCGGTCTTCGCCAAGGTTTCGACAGGCAGGCCGGTTCGTGCGGCTCTTGCAACGACATCCACCCGAAAAACCATTTCCCGCAGTTATATGCAAACCATCAACAGGGATAACATGCAGCGGATCGCACGGGCAACCCAGGTGCTGACCGCTTTGTGCTGCAGCGTGATTGCGGCGGCGGAGTATGACTTCTTCGAGCGCGCCAAATATCCGGGTCCGGGAAAAGTTCCGGGGGTTGACATCTATCAGGTAGAGCAGACGGGCGGCCCTTTTGCCGAGGGTTACCAACGGCGCGTGGTCAACTGGTGGCCGCGCCATGGCGTCGACATCATCAGGATCGACGCGGCCATGCCGGTACGATCATGGACCCTGCGCGACAGAACAATGGATCCGGCCGCCACGGCGGTGAATGCGGAATTGGGAATCGATGAACTCACCAGGCGACTGCTGTGGAACCAGCCCCGGAAGTTCACGGCGCATCTGATCGGATTCCGGGGACTTGGAAACACCTACGGAAATCCGTTTGGCGTTCCACCGGACTACTACTGCCCGGCGGTGGTGTTGCGGATGGAAGACGGGACCAAGCGCTGTTTCCCCCGCGGCACGTTCGTCGAGGATGACGAGAGGTATCTTGTCGATTTGTACGCCAGGGAAATGAAGCGGATACGGGCCTCGCTGTGCCAGGCCAAGTACACGGTTCGCGGCGAGTTGACCTACAACGCCAACCCCGGTGAACCGGGCTCCATGCAGGTCATTAGCGAGCATTTCTCGTGGATCTCCGGCTCGCAATCCCCCCCCGGCGAGAACAGTCCTTGGGTCAACGCCAAACAACTGGAAAAAACCAAGCTCTATCGTGACGGCTCCGTGGAGTTCGCTGAAAACATGTGGGCCTATCAGGAACATGCCGGCATGTTGATGCCCTACTGGGATCGCCCCGAACAACTCAAGTACGATATCACTGTGTGTGGCACCTACCGCGACGGCCATGTCTACATCAGCGGCTATGCCGGCGGTGGCTACGGCGGCTGTGGCATCCGGGATGCCGGCGGCGGCCCTTGGAGCATGCTGCTGGCACATGAGTGGGGCCATGGCGTCCCGCTGCAAACCAAGGTCGACGGCGGCGGCGGGGAAATCCTTGCCGACGCCTGTGCGCTCATCGACGATCCGGCCGGCGTCGAGACTTTCTCCAACAACGCCAATCGGCCATGGCGCCATTGCCTGCACGGCAGCTACCGCACGGGCCTGTTTTACGGCATCATGGGCGACGATCCCAACTGGGGCTACGGCCTGGCGGTGACCCTGCCCGTCGGACAGGAAGAGGCATCCCTCTTCCACACGTTGGCACGCGTGGGCGAAAAACGCGGGTTGTTTGCCAACGGCATTCGCGGCGTGGGCGACATGATGGGCGAGTTCGCCGCCCGCCAAGCGGAGTTCGATTGCGAACTGCAGTATGGATGCCGCATCGCGTTCCTGTCCGTCAAACGCAACTACCTCGAGCCAGTCGACCGCATGGCCGGCCTGTATCGCATCCCATGGGCCGAATCACCCGAACCGTTCGGTGCCAACATCATCCGCTTGATACCCGGAAAAGACGCGCGGAAGATCACCGTCGATTTCCGCGGGTTCTTCGATCCGGCCACCTACAGCGACTGGCGTGCCTGCATCGTGGCCGTGGACGCCAAGGGCAAGGCCCGCTACAGCCCCCTATGGAACATGGGCCCCATGGAAATGGAGATCCGGCCCGGCGACCGCCGTTGCTGGCTGACCGTCGCCGCCACACCCTACGCATTGCCGCGTCTTCCCGGTGGAGGCATCGGAGCCCTGTTCAACGGCCGACACGCCTACCGGTATCCATACGAGGTCAAACTCTCGGCATGTCGGCCGGGAACGCCGCACAACATGCCCGGCGACACCGATGACTACGAACTGACACTTCTCGGCGAAAATCGAAACCGCGACAGCAACTTGTGCCTGATTGCAGACCCGGTCGATTCACCCCAAGCCGCGATCCTCCGCCAGACCCTGCCAACGGTTCGGACGAAAGTGAATGCCTTCAAAAAAGAAACGGACCGGCTTTTCGCCGACGGCAAAATATCCGGCGGCTACGCGTATACTCGCCGCCTCGTCCCGCATCTGCAATTCATCGATCAATACGTCGATCAGATGCTCGACGGCATCGAGGGCCATCGCCACGCCAACGGCGGTGGCTGGGTGGCGGCGACGGCCGAAGTGGCACCGACCGCCTAGGTTGGGCCGGACGCCATGGTGCTCGGCGGTGCCAAGGTGCTCGACCATGCGGCAATCGAAGATTTCGCCGTGGTTCGCGGGCCTGGGGCCGTGGTCTCCGGACACGCAAGGATCAGCGGTCAGGCACACGTGGCCGGCAAGGTCAAAATCGGTGGCTACACCCGCGTGCTGCACCCGGTCACCGCGACCGACGAGCAGGTCATGTGGTCGACGGCCCGCATCGTGGCTTCCGCTTCGATGGCAGCACGCAATACGCCGAGGCCGCACCGAACCTGGCCGACTTGGGCGAAATCACCATCGATATCGCGTTGCGCTGGGATGGCGGTAAGAGCCAGTCGATCTTCGATTTCGGCACATCCGTGGACAACCGCTTTACCCTGACGCCGGCGGGTGACTCGGGCAAGGCGGAGTTGGCAATGACCCTTGCCGGTAAAACGGAACGACTCGTGGCCGACGCCCCGTTGCCCATGGACAAATGGTCCCGATGCCGCGTCGAAATCGACGGGAAGAAGATCACGCTGTGGATCGATGACCGCAAGGCTGCGGAGCAGACGTCCGGTTTCCGGCCTGCCGCCGTCTACCCCGCCGGCGCGGAAAAACGCAACTTCATTGCTGCTGCCAGGGACGCCACCGGCCACTTCAAAGGCGTCCTCGATCATCTGCGCGTATTCCACACGGTTCATCATGATTTTGCCAGCATGCCCGAACCCCGCCAACACTCGTCGCGGCGCGTCTGCCTTGACTTCGTCGATGCCGCAAAGCTGAAGTACGCTGGCGGCAACCGCCTGGTGGAAGAACTGGTGAAAGCTCAGATCGCTCTCGACTTCGGTACCTTCTACCAGCAGATCAGCGAAAAAATGGAGCAACAAACAAAAGCCATCGGCAACAGCCCCGCCCCGCCGGTGGCACGGAAGGAGGAAAAGAAGAACGACCCACTCGCGGAACTCGAGCAGAAACTCGAAAAGCGCAAGCAGGAACTCGCCGCCGAGTTCGACAAGCTGCCCGGGACGATTCAGCGCCGGGAGGAAGTCAAGCGCTTGGAGGAGAGGGTGCGGGATCTGCAGGCCAAGCGCAACGATCTCTTCAAGGCGCTTCAATCCAAGCTCGCAGCCGAACCCAAGCCCGAGCCGCAACCCCCGTCGGCCGAACAAATGGCCCACCTCGCCGCCAACGAAAAAGTGCTCGCCGAAGCCGCGGAAAAGAAGGAACAGGCGAAGGCCCGGGTGCAGCAGCTTGAAGCGTCGTTCAAGGCTCAGCCCGAAGTCGCCAAGCTGCAGGCCCAACTCGACGAACTCTCGAAACAGGGCGGTGTTCCGGGCGGCAAGAACCTCAATCGCCCCGAACTCGAAGCCCGGCTCAACCACATGCTGGCCGAGTTGCGCGTCAACACGCCCGACTACGTCCGCTGGTGGCGGCTGTCCGAAGCCGAAGCTCCGAGGCTTCCTTATCGTATTGAAAAACAGCATGCCCCGGACATTCACGCCATGGCTGCGGCCGAGCCGCAGATTCGCGCACTCGACGCCGAAATCGCACGCTGCCAGACCAGCGCCCGGTCACTTCAGCCCGATCCGAGCGCCTATGTCACCCGGCAAAGCGCCGATCTGGCACGCGACGTCGCCAAAGTGCGCACGGCAGCCGCAGAGCCCAAACAGGAAAGCTACGATCAACACGGTTTGGAGACCAACTGGCTGGCATCGCTGCGCTGGCAGCTCGGAAGCGGGTATTACAACAAGCCGTACCGCTCGTACCTTGAGGATCTGGCCAGAGCGAAAGTCGGTCGCGATGACCAGGAATGTCACGAAAACTTCGACTCGCTCGAGTCGCTCTTTCGCCAGCAGTCCGAGACCCAATGGCACACACGGTGCGACTGGGATTGGCGGCTGAAACAGGAAATCGACGGTTCCATCACCGAACTCCCGTTACTGCAAAAGTGGCTCGAACGGGCACGGGGAACCGTCAGCAAATGACTCCTGGCATGGTCCGTGTGTTGGCGCAACGGCGAGATTCTGATTGGGAACTTTGTGAACGCATTCCGACGACTGACAAGTGAAAGAGAAACATCCATGAAACACACGATTGCGATGCTGTTGGCGGCCAGCTTGAGCGCCACCTCCACGGCGGAAGACAACGCGGCTCCGCTCGCGGATTTCAAGGCCGCACAGTGGACCGTGCCCGGAATCGATCTCAAAATGGCGCGCATTCAGGCCGGAAGCTTCACCATGGGCAGTCCACAAAACGAAACCGCACGCCGCGAGGATGAAACACCGCACGAAGTCACGATCACCAAGCCGTTCTACATGGGCATTTATGAAGTCACCCAAAAACAGTATTACGACATCATGCTGCCCGACTTCAACCACGAGAGTTGGATGTACCTTCGAGGACCGTTGCATGTCGGCGCGGCTTTCCACTACAGGGAAAGGGCCGATCCGTCGTATCGATCGTGGATGGGTAGCAAGCAGTTGAAGCTCCAATATCCGATGGAGTGCGTCACCTGGGACAAGGCCCGCGAGTTCTGCCGCAAAGTCACCGAACTCGAGCGCAAGGCCAACCGCCTGCCCGAGGGTTACGTCTATCGCCTGCCCACCGAGGCCGAGTGGGAATATGCCTGCCGCG
>JAPLUJ010000069.1 GCA_026397695.1 Verrucomicrobiota bacterium
TCAGAGCCGATGTCCCACTTTTCGTCGGCGTTGTTGTCGTCATCGTTCACACGCAACCACAATTTGTTTACTTCGCCTATGATTTCGACTTTCTCGCCTGTGATCGACACTCCACAACTTGGTTCCTCATTGACAAGCGGAGGGTCGTCGGCATGGGTGAGGGAAACTGGCGAGGTGATGATCACGGCGGCGGCGGCAAGACAGGCACGGAAGGATTTCATGGCAAGATGGGAGAGGGGCAGGGATGAGTTGATGCAGTGCGGTGACTCGGATAGGTTTTAGCGACCCCGCGCCTGCAGGCTCTTGAGCGCGGGTCCGGTGGCGGGCCGGAGGTCGGGGACTTCCTTGCCGAGGCTTTTTAGCAACTCACGGTCTTCGGCGGCACCGAGTTGGCCGATGCTGTAAACCGCCGCTTTGCGCAGCGGGATGACGGCGCTGGTGTCGGCGGCGATTTGCCGGGCGGCGGGAAGGATTTCCTTGATGTTGCGTGCGCAGCAGGTGTGCAGGGCGCTGATCCTCACATCGTGCTTCGCGCTGGTATCCGCCGCCAGCTTGAGGGCGGCGCGGTCGATGACATCCACCTTCACCACTGCCCCGCCAGTGGCTGCGGCCTTGCGCTGCAGGTCGTTGAGAAACAGCACTGCGGATCCGGCGGTTTCCTCGCCGGGCTTCTCCGCCAACGATTCCAGCAAGGCCACGATCTCACGGCGCTTTGGCTCCGATGTTTCCCGATGATACCACAAGGTCAAATGCTGCATGGCAAACAAGCGCAGAATCCGGCTGGGGTGCCTGGCCGCGGTTGTTAGCAGGTAATCCGCCAGACCCGGCACGTAGGCTTCCTGTACCCGCAGGGCGTTGAGGATGACGTTCACCCGCGTTTCCCAATCGCCGTCCGTCAAACCCTCCGGCTTGGGACCGCCGATGAAAGCGAGCAGTGTTTGGATGTCCGTGGCGGCGAGTGGCTGGTGTTTCCTCACCATATCCACGAGCGCGCTCACCGCCATGCTATGCACCTCACCCGTGTTGCCGGAGGTGGCGAGGTCGATGTCTGCGGGTTCCATGGGAGTGGCGGTCTCTCGTTTGGCATGCAAGGCGGGCGCCTCCCCCCGGTTTCGCGCATCTGCGTGCTTGCGCGCACCATCGTGCCTGTGTGCCATCTGCCACCCCGCAGCGGCAAGCACCCCAATAAACACCGTGATCCATGCGATCCGCTTCACGTCAGTGTAGCCCTGTCACGGAAGCCAGCGACATGGCCAGCCGAAATTCGGCGGGTTCGTGGTCGAGAAGCAGTGTGTGCCACAAAATATAAATAGGTTGGCATGGCCTTCGCAATTGGTTGGCGCGTGGGTTCATTTAGACTCCATGGCTGCCCACGCCTACCGCAACGGTATTTGGACTCGCTGCATCGTGCGGTATTTTTCAAGCAACACTCGCACGTTCTCACCCACCATCTGCTTGTATTGATTGCCATCTGCGTGATATGTTGGCAAGCTCGAGTCGGCCACCACCGCTGCTGCGTATTCGGCCTCTTGGACTTCCCGGCCGTTTAAATACCATGACATCTTAGTCAAAGCGCCTTTGCTCGAAAACTCCATCATGGGCCCATTGGGCTCTCCTCTATTTGAAAAAAACAATATGGTAGCAAGCTCACCATTATCGTAAAAATCATACCCCACCCCAATGAGGTGGTCCTCTTTTGACCAGGTAAGGCTGATTTTTTTTCCCACTCGCTCCATTCGCAATCCATCTCTTAGGTTGTCTTTATAGTGATCCTCCCTAACCAACCGGCCTTGCTCGTCATACACCGTGACCACACCGGTACCTTTCAACATTGTGTATTGGCCTATTAAGTCGCCATTTGCATTCCATACCTTGAACCTCCCTTCCATATTCCCGTCCTGATAGGGAGCTTCCAACTTTGGCTTTCCATTAAGATGCCATTCTCGTTGTATGCCATGCTTTTTATCGTTCTTCAGCAACTTCCGCTTTACGAGCACCCCGTGCTGAATCAACTCGATTGCGATAATATTCTCACGGGATGCTTCGACACCAGGAGCAAAGTATAAATACTCCTGCCCTCCCGTGTCACGGGTGTCATAGGGCCCAACTTTTTTGGCACCAGAGGGAATTCGATAGTTTAGGTAATCTTCGCTCTCGGTTGCCAAGGTTATATTTAAAACGAGCAAGATACCCACAATAATATTAAGTGTAGTTTTCATGGTGAATGAGTCAGACGTCGTATGCTTTCGATTGTAATTTTGGTTGGTGCGGTTAGTGGAGTAATATTAACTATTTCCATTCCGTTGTATCGTCCTCCTCTATTTTCAAGCTTTGCAATGACGGTCGCTAGTTGGGTATTGTATTTTTCCACGAGCAAATCCCGCATTTGACTCTTCGTTAGATTTCTGGTCCCTTCTCCTAGTCCCTCGTATTTTCCGTCTCCATTAAAGAACGCGTTCTCACCGCTATAAAAGTAAATTATATTTCTATCCAACCATCCCTGTTTTATAAAATAACGGGTGTTAGTCACCTCACCGTAATTGTAATTCTTGAAGTAAAGTTTGTCACCTGGAACTAAGATATCCGTTTCAATTGCATTGGTGGTATTTCGCCATGCTGAATTGTCCCGAGCCATATCCAAGGCTTGCTCTGGATACAACGCATTGAAAGCGGCTTCACCCATCCCTTCATGAGCGCCCCACCAAATACACGCCACAAGTGCCCCGTAGCATTCGCCATACGTTTTCCTTGGCGGCGTGCATAATTGTGCGATCGCATCAAAAGCATTTCCTTCTTTTTGCCGAAAAAAGTACGGACGCACCCTGCCCTTTTCCCAGCTCGCCGCATTGGTGTCCGGAGGATTGGTCGTGCTGTGATACCAGTATCTTTTATCATTATTAAAGTATTCCATCATCTTCACCGTTTCCAATCGTTGTTTAACGACGTTTTTTGCGTGAGCGACGGTTGCAAAAGCAAACATTTCTGTCGGCGTGGACTTCATTTTGTCATAAATCTCTATTTGACGGATATTGGTTTCCAGCGCCTTGATCGCATCAACGATGGTCTGCACCTCGGCAGGAGACTTGCCGCTCACATCATTTCCTGCGTCCCAAGTCGCGCCGCTTTGGGATTCAAACGGCACTTTCATGTGACGGACGGCTTGTAGATAAAGCGCGTTGGTATTGTCCAGCTCCACCCCGTTGATGGTTACTCTGGCAAAAGTCTGTGCAACTCCTATGCAAAACAAAAATGCAATACTTGTCTCGACTATTCTCATGATTAGTTATATGTTTCAAGGTTCTCCTGGCTGATATAATACGGATCCACCTTCACCTTTTCCGTGACGATACATTCTGGGCGACTCGTGCCAATGGGATAAAACTCGACTTCAATGGGGAAGGATTGTTCAAGCTCTGCAATTACTACTTCGATATAAAGGCGAATGGTCGTTTCACCCTCTTGCCAACCCAATTCCTCAGCGGAATATTCCTGATCATCGGCAATAAAATCACCGTCCTGATCAGCCCCCTGCGGTTTTCGCACCTCGTCGCCGTCCTTTTTCCAAATGCGGAGCACCTTGTCTTCGGGAAGAAGATATGTGGCGTCTGCGCCGCTGCCTTGTTGGGTCATCTGATCCGGGTCGGACGCCGAATATTTAAGCTTGAACTTCGAGTTCGGGAATTTCTGCAGCGAGGCGACCTCGATAATGAGTGGTTCAAACTTCCAACACGAATTCGCCTGGCCGTTTCCGAACTTGTCTATGCCGTCCGCGTAGCCAGGGATCCCATCAGTGTCGGCATCTATTAGGTTGGCATAAACTCTTACACCCGGATGCCCCTCCTTGTCTTCCGCAACCTCTTCGGCGCTCCCACGGTCACTCTGAGATTGGTCGGGATAGTTGTCCACAGTGGTGTTATCCGCATCGACGTCAACATCGAAAAACACGAGGCTAGCAATCACTTTATCCTCGCTCTTCACATCTTCCTGTGTTGCGGTCACCGTGATGTTCTTCCGACCCGCAGCCTCGGCCGGAGTCATGTCCACGTATTCCAGATAGAGCTTGGCTTTTCGCGGGGTGCTGATATCGGTGGCAATGTCAGACCAATTGATCTCCGTATCGGCCGGGACGAAATCTCCACTGGGAACCGCGAAGCCCGAGGTTCTTTCAGTCGCTTTCTTTTTCCATAGCCTCATGCCGCCCTTGTTGAGATTGAAAACATAGGGGTCTTCCGGCGTGCCTGCACCGGTAACCCCAATATCGTCTTCTGACAGTTCGGGTTTTGATACAGGGTCATAGGTGAATTTGACCTTGGCACTTGCGGTGTCGAAGGGTGCCTTGAGTTCCACCTGAACAGGGACGAATTTCAATGTTTCTGATACGTGTTCAAGTTCGTTCACTGTTCCAGTGAACGGCAGGTTGAAGCCGTCGGCGAAATCCGGGACATCGTCTCCATCGGAGTTGGTTTGACTGCTTGATATAACTATCTTCCCAGGGCGCTTGCTGCCGTTGGCGTCCTCCTTTTCCGAAGCCTCAATTTTATCCTCGGCATCGTCGAATCCCGCGAAATCAAAGGCATTGTCGTTGTTCGAATCCACATCGAGATCCACCTGATAGACAGTGATCTCAAGAGGAGTGGCAGCCAGGCTGCTGGCGCGGAAAGGTCTGTTGTCGGGATCGGGTGTGATTCCAGCAGGGGCTTCGACCCTGGCATTGATTTTGACATCCTTGAGACTGTCGCTGTGCTTGATGCCTTCGATGTATAGCGTTTGGGTTGCTGAACGGCCTATTGGAACGGTGAAGGTGAAGGTTGTTTTCTTGGAGCTGTCTTTTTTCTGTCCTTCCAGCTCCTTCTGTGCCAACTCCTCCAACTGCCTGCTGGTGAGTGTTTGGCCGGAGATGGTAAGAGTGCCTTCCCAGAATCCATCGATTTTATCGGATCCCGTTTCGATACTGACGGTGACCGTGGCGTCGCTCTTGTCCGCCGTGCCGGTGACGGTGATCTTCAGGGTGTCTTTTTCACCGACGACAGGCTCGGCACCGGAGGCCCCAGACTCTGTTTCGAAGTCCCATATTTCATCATTGTTGTCGTCATTGTCGTTCACGCTCAACCAGTTTTGGTCAGCAGATATAGAGATGCCGCAATTGTTTGGAACTTCATTGACGAGCGGAGGGTCGCCGAGCGGAGGTTCGTCGGCATGGGTGATTGTTACTGGCGATGCGATGATCACGACGGCGGCGGCGACAAGATAGGCGCGGATGGATTTCATGGCAAGATGGGATGAGGTGGTGAACGTGAAAAGCATCAATCGACAATGACGGTGGTGACGGTGTGGCAGATTTTGTGGACGTCATCATCGCCCCTTTCGATGAAGACGTCGGCGATGCCGTTGCTGTTGAAATCCGCTGCGCGGAGGGTGATGTCGCGGCTGCCGTTGCTGAAGATGGCTCCCTGGAAGTAGGTGCACAGGCGGACCTCCGCGTTGGCCGGTAGGTTTTCGGCCACGATGGTGAAGCGATAGACATGGGAGCCGTCCGGGCGGATGAGCACGAGCTGGGTGTCGCCGGTTTCATCGGCCCTGAAGACGGAGAAGGCTTGCAGGGTGCCGCGGGCGATGATGTCGCCGGTTTCGGGCAGGCGGGCGATGACGTGGCTGGTGCCTGTTTCATAGACGTTCACGAAGAAACTGCGGGTGGCGGCACCGGCGGCGGTCATTTCATACCAGCCGATGTCGTTATTGGTTTCGATGGTCATGCCGTTGATGTCGGCGAGTGTCCATGTGCGGGGGGTGTAAGTTTGGACATCGAAGGCGGGGCCGAAATCGGCGTGATGGACGTGGAGGGTGACGGCGTGGGGCGGGTTGCTGGGACTGTTGACAACGAGGGTGTGTTCCCCCGGAGTGTTGAAGGTGGCGGTGAAGGGCTGGCCCGCAGTGTGGTTGGTGCGTAATTTGGAATCCGCAAGGAGGGTTCCGTCCAGGGTCACGGTGAAATGCACGGGGGGGGGAGGGCCGTTGCCGTTGCCGTTGTTGCCGTTGTTGCCGTTGCCGTTGTTGCCGTTGTTGCCGTTGCCGTTGTTGCCGTTGCCGTTGCCGTTGTTGCCGTTGCCGTTGCCGTTGTTGCCGGGCGGGACCACGGTCGCGTCAAGGAGGAGGGAATCGCCCTGGCGGATGTGGAGGGTTGTTTGGGCGCTGAGGTCGGTGGGGATCCAGGTGATGGCGGGCGTGTCCTCCAACATGCCGTTCTGATAGTGGATGGTGAGGGCGGTGGCGGCGGCGGGATCGAGCGGGATATTGCTGAAGAAGCCGTCGTTGGTGCTTTGCAGAGCTTCCAGCGCCTGCGTGGCGGGTTGGCCGTTATCATCGGTGACGGCCTTGAGGATTTGCAGCGACTGGAGGTTGCTGGTGACACCTTCGATGCATACGGGTGAGGTGCGGCTTGTGCTTGGAATGCGGGTGAGGTGGTTCTCGTCGCTGAGTTTTTGCTCGACCCAATCCGGGATGCGGTTGTTGTTGGCGTCGGTGCCGCCGAGGCGTTGAAAGGTGATCGAGTTGAGGCGCAGTTTGCAATCGGCACGGACGTTGTGATTTTCAATGCGCAGGGTATAAGTGCCGACACCGAGCCACGGGGTTAATTGTTTGACGGTGGTGTTCTGGCCAAGAAGGCAGCGCAGGGTCTGGCGGGCGAGGAGGGCACCGTTCAGATGCAGCGAGAGCGGCAGGTTTTCCACGCTGCGCACCGAGCCGCCCTCGGCACCGCCGGTGATGCGGATTTCGTAAATGCCTTCCTCGCCGGGCGTGATGGTGAACGGATAGTCGGTCCAACCGCGGCGCTCATACGCGAGTGCGGTGCCATCCGCGCGGATTTGCCAGGATACGCTGGTCCGGGTGAATGCGGTTAGATCAACCGTGGCAGGCTCTCCTGGCATCAAGAGATTTTGAACCAGCGGGTCGGTGTGATAGTAGTCGCGCTCGTCCTTGTCGGAAATGCCGTCGCCGTCGGTGTCGGCGAGGTTCGGGCTGGTGCCCAACTGGAACTCCTCCAGGTTGGTCAGGCCGTCGGAGTCCGCGTCCGCATACTGGCCGTCGAGGGCATCGAAGAGGCCGTCGTCGGCGGGGTTGAGGCCGTTGGCCGTTTCCCAGGCCGCCGGCAAATTGTCATCGTCCAGATCGTCGGCCTGGGTGAAGTCCCCGTAAAAGGCGGAAGACGGGATGATTTCCCTGGTGGAGCCGGGGACCTGCCAGGCGAGGGCGACATGGTCCGCGCCGCCGGCCGCCTTGTGGAGCACTTCGATATAGTATTTCTTTCCGGCCTCGAGTTGGACGGCGCGGCTGTGCTGGGAAGGATATTTGTCAAACTCCAGCGGCAGGATGGCAGTACCGCCGGGAACGGAA
>JAPLUJ010000492.1 GCA_026397695.1 Verrucomicrobiota bacterium
CAGCGGAGTTATGCCGAGATCGTGCGTGCCAGCAGCGAAGCCATGCTCGCCCTCATCAATGACATCCTCGACTTCTCCAAAATCGAGGCCAAAAAACTGGATTTTGAAATGTTGGACTTCGACTTGTCAGGTCTGTTGGAGGATCTGGCCGCGACGGTGGTCCTGCCCGCCCATGAGAAGGGCTTGGAGCTGCTCTGCCGCGTCGACCTGCAAGTTCCCGAGTTGTTGCATGGCGACCCCGGCCGCCTGCGCCAGATTCTCTCCAACCTCACAGACAATGCCATCAAGTTCACCCGCTCCGGCGAGGTGGAGGTGTGCGTGGCCCTGTTGGAAGAGACGACTCGCGACGTGCTCCTGCGCTTCTCGGTGCGTGATACCGGACTGGGTATTTCCCTGGACAAAATCGATATGCTATTTGACAAGTTCAGCCAGGTGGATGCCTCGACCACACGGCAATTCGGCGGCACCGGCCTGGGCTTGGCCATTTCCAAACATCTGGCCGAGTTGATGGGGGGCACGATCGGTGTCACGAGTGAAGCGGGCCATGGTTCGGAGTTTTGGTTCACCGCCCGCCTCGGCAAACAGGAGCGGCAAACACCCGTGGAAACATCTGCATCAGATCAACTGCTCGGTGTGCGCGTCTTGATCGTGGATGACAATGCCACCCACCGGGAAATCCTGACCACGCGCCTGGCCTCTTGGGGAATGCGCCCGGCAGCAGCTCCCGACGGTGCCACGGCACTGCAAACACTCTATCAGGCACTGGACGGGGCCGACCCGTTCCGGATCATTTTGATCGACATGCAGATGCCGGGCATGGACGGCGCAACCCTGGGCCGTACGATTCAAGCGGATGCCCGCCTGACCGGCATCAGGATGGGCATCCTCACCACTCTGGGGGCGTCCGACCATGACCGGNNNNCCGACCATGCCCGGTATTTTGAAGAAATCGGTTTCGCCGCCTATGTGACCAAACCGATTTGGCATCAGGAACTCAAATCCATTCTATCCCGGGTTCTGGAGGAGCCGGACGGAGCCGCGCCAAATCCTCAGCCCATCATCATGCGCCGCACGGCGCGCGAAATGCTCAACCCATTTCAAGACTGCAAGTGGCGCGTCCTGCTGGCCGAAGATAATATCACCAACCAGCAGGTGGCTCTGAACATCCTGCGGAAACTGGGTCTGCGTGCCGACGCCGTGGCCAACGGCGTGGAAACCATCCAGGCGCTGGAAACCATCCCCTACGATCTGGTCATCATGGATGTGCAGATGCCCGAGATGGATGGCTGCGAGGCGTCGCTCCACATCCGCAATCCCCAATCCGCCGTCCTCAATCACCAGGTGCCCATCATTGCCATGACCGCCAGTGCCATGCATGGCGACCGGGATAAGTGTCTGGCAGCGGGGATGGATGATTATTTGGCCAAACCGGTTTCACCCCAGTCCTTGTCACAGGTTCTCAAGAAATGGCTGCCGATAATCCCGCCAACAGACGGACCGGCGGATGACGACCCGGCGGACACTTCATCGCCACGCCCGCGGCGCTCCCTGAAAATATTCGACCGGGAGGATTTTTCGGCCCGCGTGATGGGTGACGAAGCCTTGCTCCAAGCGGTGTCCGAAGGATTCATCCAGGACATTCCGCTACAGATCGCGGCGTTGCAGCGCTATCTGGAAGACGCAGACGTCCCCAGCGCCGAACGCCAAGCCCATACCATCAAGGGCGCATCCGCCAACGTGGGCGGTGAGCGCCTGCGCGAGGTGGCATTTCAGATAGAACAAGCCATCCGCGCCGGCGACCTCCATACCGCTGCGGCATCCATGCCGGAATTGGCAGCTCAGTTCGACGCACTCAAGCAAGCAATGACTACGAAACCATGAACCAACCCTAACATAAATTACCATGAGAATCCTGATTGCCGAAGATGATGTCACGTCCCGGACCGTGCTGGCATCCGTGTTGAAAAAGAACGGTCACGAATTGGTGGAAACCGTCGATGGCAGCGAAGCCTTGGAGGAGCTGCAACGCCCCGACGCACCCCGCCTGGTGATCCTCGATTGGATGATGCCCAAGATGGACGGCTTGGAGGTCTTGCGCCGGGTCCGCGCCGTGAACCCCGATCGCCAGCCCTACATCATCATGCTGACCATCAGGCATGAGAAGCCTAACATGATCACCGGACTCAACGCCGGCGCCAACGATTACTTGGGAAAACCCTTTGATGCCGGTGAACTCATCGCCCGCGTGGAGGTCGGACGCCGCATGCTCAAAATGCAGGACGTGCTGGCTGCCCAAGTCGAGGAACTGCGCCGGTCCCGGACCAACCTGCAAGACCTGACATCACGCCTGCAAGCCGTGCGCGAAGAAGAACGCACGCTCCTGGCCCGCGAATTGCACGATGTTTTCGGGCAGCACTTGACCACATTGCAGATGGATTTGATGTGGGTGGACCGTCATCTTCAGACCACCCAAGCGCTGGATCTTGCGGCCGCGCAGGACAAAATCGTGGCCATGGTGCCAATCGTCGAACGCTTGGTTGAACAGACGCAAACGATTTGCGCCGTGCTGCGACCGAATGTTTTGTTCGAACTGGGGCTGGTGGCGGCAATCGAGTGGCAGGCCGAGGAAACGGCCAAACGCGGCGATTTGGTTTTCACGTTGTCGATGCCTGAGCAGGATGTCGAGTTGGATCAGGACTGTGCGCTGGCGCTGTTCCGGGTGGTGCAGGAGTCTCTGACCAACGTCCTCCGCCACGCACAGGCGTCCCAAGTGGAGATCCGCCTGAACACCTCTGCCAAGGGGTTGGAACTGGTGATTCAGGACAACGGCCGCGGCTTCCCACCGGAGTCGATTTCAGGTTCCATGGGATTTGGGTTGCTTGGCATCCACGAACGCGTCAACACACTCGGCGGAACCGTGCAATTTTTGAATGAACCGGGTAAAGGTGCCGCTGTATGGGTGCGCATCCCGATACCCTGCGACAAGAAGAACCCATAACCAAAAGAATCCTTATGAAAATCCTTCTAGCAGATGATCATGCGATGTTGCGCAGCGGACTCAAGCTCGTGCTGGCGGAGGCGTTCAAGGAGGTGAAGTTCGGCGAGACCGAAAATTGCCAGCAAACTCTGGATGCCGCAGTCAAGCACCCATGGGACCTCATCATTCTCGATATTTCCATGCCAGGCCGCGGTGGTCTGGACGTGCTCAAGGAGATCCGCGCACAATGTCCCAAGATCCCGGTGCTGATGTTGAGCATGTATACCGAACGGCAGTTCGCCGTGCGGGCGTTTCGCGCCGGCGCGAATGGCTATCTAACCAAGGCCAGCGCGGGCGCCGAGTTGATCCGGGCTGTCGAGCGCATCCTGGAAGGCGGCCATTACGTCAGCACCGACCTGGCGGAACATTTGGTGTCCGTATTGAGCGGTGCCCAGAACGGCATGTTGCACGAGCGATTGTCCGCTCGCGAATTTGAAATCCTGCGCTTGATTGCTTCCGGATCTACCGTCAAGGAAATCGCGGCCAACCTTTGCCTCAGCGGCAACACCATCAGCACCTACCGCACACGTATCCTGGAAAAAATGAAGATGCACACCAATGCCGAGTTGACCCACTACGCCATCAGCAACCATCTCGTCGAGTAGCCGGGCCCGCCGCGGCGGTCCCGGATCACCGACCATTTTTCCGCACTGCTCCCCCACCCCATGAATCTCACTGGGATCAGCAGCCATTTCTTTGCCCGCAAGAAAACCTTGCGGATGCTGGAAATAACCGTGCTGTGGGGTGGGCTGCTGGCGCTTTGTTATCTGGTTTTTTCCGCAAAATCCCCCTTGAATACGGTTTCATCCCGTTATTGTTATGGGTGGCCATGCGTTTCTGCTTGCGTGGCGTGATCACCGCTGCGACAGCAATTGCCATCATCGCCATCACCGCCTGCGCCATGCTGGGGGACCGGGAGAAATGCATCAGCGGCGACATGAACGACTATGTGTCCAAACCGATATCCCCCCAGTCACTGGCGGCGGTGCTGGAAAAATGGCTGCCCCCGAAAAAGGATGGGCTAGCAGACCTTGCCCCGCAACAGTGACATCGCCGCGTCCACCGCGCTGCCAGCGTCAGGTGCATAGCCGTCCGCACCGATTTCCTTGGCGTATTCAACCGTGATCGGGGCGCCACCTATCATGATGATCGGGTCCAGTCCCGCCTCGCGAATCGCTTTGACCGTGTCGCGCATGGCCGGCATGGTGGTGGTGAGCAACGCCGACAATCCCACAAGCTTGACACTGTGCTCGCGGATCGCCGCCACAAACTGCGCGGGCGCCACATTCACCCCGAGGTCAATCACGTCGATGTTCGCACCCTTCCACATCATGGCTATCAGGTTTTTCCCGATGTCATGAAGGTCACCCTCAACCGTGCCTATGACGGCGTTGAATTCGGGTTTGACGCCCGCCGCTACCAGCATCGGCTCGAGAACACTGAGCGCTTCTTTCATCGCGCGCGCCGCTATGAGCATTTCAGGAACAAAAATCTCGTTGTTCTTGAAGCGCTCACCGACGACCGCCATGGCCGGCACAAGTCGGCTCTCGACGATGAATTGGGCGCTCTCACCCGCAGCCATGCAGGCTTGCACGAGTTCTGGCACTTCTTTGCGTTTTCCAGCGATAACTGCTTCGGACAGAGGATGTAAGTCAGGCATAACTGCGACAGGCTAGACACACCGTGCCCGGAACGTCTTGTAATACGGAATGATTCTTTGGTGATTCCATGCTTTCATCGGCATGAGGTTTGCGCATTGCCGCAACGCCGGGTTACACCCATGCCACCCATGCAACGAAATTCCCTGCTTTTTGAGTTGGCCCGGCGATGCCTCTGCTGTGATGGGGCCATGGGCACCCAATTGTTAGCGCGTGGCCTGGCCAGTGGCTCTTGCGGCATGCTGTGGAATGTCGCGCGCCCGGACGACGTCGCTGGCATCCACCTCACCTATCGCGACGCCGGTTGCGACCTCATCACCACCAACTCGTTTGGCGGCTCACACTTCGCGCTGCAGCGGCACGGCCTGTCAGACCGCGTGGCGGAATTGAATCGCGCCGCAGCTCAAACGGCCCGCACCGCCGCCGGCGACCACGGCTGGGTGCTTGGCGATGTCGGCCCGTCCGGCGATTTCCTCGAACCGTTGGGCGACCTCACGGCGGACGACTTGCGCAATGCCTTGCGCGTGCAGATCACCGCGCTGTTAGAAGGTGGCGCTGACGCTATTCTGCTAGAAACCCTCAGCGATCCCGCCGAGGCGGTGGTGGGCGTGGAAGCCGCCAAAGCCTGCGCCGCCGATGTGCCGGTGATCGTCACGTATGCCTTCCAAAGGACCGCCGCAGGCGAGTTCCGCACCATGATGGGCACCACCGTGGCCGCCGCCTTGCGGGCCGCCACCGATGCCGGCGCGGCAATCGTGGGCGCGAACTGCGGCACCGCGCTGAGTCTCGGAAATTACGTGGATCTGGCCGGGCAACTCGTTGCCGCCGCCGGTGACGCCGCCGTGATCGTGCAACCCAACGCCGGTTTGCCACGCCTCGCCAACGGCCTCACCGTCTATGACGCCACCCCGGAGGAAATGGCAGCCACCACCACTCTCCTGTTAGATGCCGGCGTGCGCATCATCGGCGGTTGCTGTGGCACCACGCCCGCCCATCTCGCCGCCATGAACCGCGCCCTGCGTTCCCCATAGACGCCAAGCTGCGGCTGGCCGCTTTCACATTGAAAACACCCGGGCGTCCGGCTATTGCTTGCCCGGCCAGCGCGGCCACTTGTTCCCTATTGTCATGAATGCCCTCTCCCGTTGCCTCGATACCTACTGGTCCTCCTCTATCGGAAAAAAACTTGTCGTTGCTCTCACCGGAATCGTTCTGGTCCTGTTCCTGGCGGGCCACATGGTCGGCAATCTGGTGGTTTTTGCCGGGCCTGCGGCGTTCAACGACTACGCTTATTTCCTCCACCACATGCTCCATGGCGCGGGCATCTGGTTGTTCCGCAGTGTCATGCTCACCGCGCTCGCCGCCCACATCGTCGCCACCGTCGCCCTCACCCGCCAAAACCGGAAAGCCCGCATGGCCTATGAATGCACGGCCACCCTCCAGGCCTCGCACGCATCACGCACCATGATCTTATCCGGCCTCACCATCCTGGCCTTTGTCATCTATCATCTCCTTCATTTCACCGCCCGCATCGGCAACCAATACGACTCGCTCGCTCGCTACAAGGAATCCGTGATGATCAATGGCGTGCCGTTAGTCCGCCACAACGCCTGGCTCATGGTCATCGACGGCTTCAAGTGGTGGCCCGCCGCCCTCTTCTATGTCATCGCCATGACCCTGCTGTGCACCCACCTGACGCACGGCGTCGGCTCAATCTTCCAAACCCTGGGACTCCGCTCCACCAAAGCCGCCAGCCTGATCCAACAAATTTCCATCGGTTACACGACAGCAAAATCCCTTCCGGCCCACTTGAGCAAAAATGGTCCAAACACAAAATGGACTCGAAGCTCATCAGCCCGGCTAACAAACGCAAATTCTCCGTCATCGTCGTCGGCTCCGGCCTCGCCGGCGGGGCCGCCGCCGCCTCGCTCGCGGAACTCGGCTATCAGGTGCAGTGCTTCTGCTATCAGGACAGCCCGCGCCGCGCCCACTCGATCGCCGCCCAGGGCGGCATCAACGCCGCCAAGAACTATCAGAATGACGGCGATTCGGTGCGCCGCCTGTTCTACGACACCATCAAGGGCGGCGACTTCCGCCCCCGCGAGGGGAATGTCTATCGCCTCGCCGAGGTGTCCAACGCGATCATCGACCAGTGCGTCGCCCAAGGCGTCCCCTTCGCCCGCGAATACGGCGGATTGTTAGACAACCGCTCGTTCGGCGGTTCCCAGGTATCACGCACCTTTTACGCCCGCGGCCAGACCGGCCAGCAACTCCTCATCGGTTGCCATCAGGCACTCGAAAAGGAAATCGGCAAGGGCGGCGTGAAAATGCATGCGCGCACCGAGATGCTCGATCTGGTGCTGGTCAACGGCCAGGCCAAGGGCATCGTCACACGCAACCTCGCCACCGGCCGCATCAGTACCCACGCGGCGGACGCCGTGATCCTCGCCACCGGCGGCTACGGCAATGCCTTCTTTCTATCCACCAACGCCATGGGCTGCAACGTCACCGCCGCCTGGCGTGCCGCCAAACACGGCGCTCTCTTCGCCAACCCATGCTTCACCCAGATCCACCCGACCTGCATCCCGGTCAGCGGCGATTACCAATCGAAACTCACCCTCATGTCCGAGTCGCTGCGCAACGACGGCCGCATCTGGGTGCCCAAAACCAGGGATCTCGCGGCCAAACTCCAACAAAAACAACTCAACCCTAACGACGTGCCCGAGAACCAGCGCGACTACTACCTCGAGCGCAAATACCCGGCTTTCGGCAATCTCTCGCCCCGC
This sequence comes from Verrucomicrobiota bacterium, assembly GCA_026397695.1. GTDB lineage: Bacteria > Verrucomicrobiota > Verrucomicrobiia > Verrucomicrobiales > Akkermansiaceae > Luteolibacter. Next base: position 7,479 of record JAPLUJ010000492.1, read on the forward strand.
GATATTTCGTCGCGCGCCGCCAAGGAAGTCTGCGACGACGGCCGCGGCATCGCCCCCACCGGCCTCGGCGTCTATCTGGATTTCCGCGATGCCACCATGCGCCGCGGCGAGGCGACCATCCGCGCCAACTATGGCAATCTCTTCCAGATGTATGAGAAAATCACCGGCGAGGATCCTTACCAGACGCCGATGATGATCTATCCGGCCGTCCACTATACCATGGGCGGACTCTGGGTGGACTACAACCTGATGTCCAACATCCCCGGCCTCCATGTGTTAGGCGAAGCGAACTTCTCCGACCACGGCGCCAACCGCCTCGGCGCGTCCGCACTCATGCAAGGCCTCGCCGACGGCTATTTCATCATCCCCACCACCATCGCCAATTACCTGGTCACCCAGCAACCCGGCTCCGTCACCACCGCCATGCCCGAGTTCCAACAGGCCGAATCCAACGCCCGCTCGCGCATTGCCAAACTCATCTCGATCCAAGGAAAACGCACCGTCGATTCGTTCCACCGCGAACTCGGCATGACCCTGTGGGACCACTGCGGCATGGCCCGGTCCCGCGACGGCCTCACCACGGCACTCGTGAAAATCCCCGAAATCCGCGAGGAATTTTGGCGCAACGTCCGCATCCCGGGCTCCGGCGATAACACCAACATGGAACTCGAAAAAGCCGGCCGCGTCGCCGACTTCCTCGAGTTCGCGGAAGTCATGTGTTACGATGCCCGCGAACGCGAGGAGTCCTGCGGCGGCCACTTCCGCACCGAATACCAGTTCTTCGACAACGACCCGGAGGTCCTCGCCGGCGATACCCAGCCCGGCGAAGCCAAACGCGACGACGACCATTTCTCACATGTCGCATGCTGGCAATACCAAGGCGCCGATCAACCCCCTGTCCTCCACAAGGAACGTCTCGCCTTCAATGACGTCCACGTCTCCATCCGCAGCTACGCGTGAGCGCATTCACAACAAGAGGGGAACGGGCGGCCCGCCCGTTTTGGTGGAATAAAAGAACACGGGCAGGCTGCCCGTGCCCCTCTTGCAGAGCACTGCCATGCGTAACCCTTGGATGAATTGGAGTCAATGAAACCGTAGAAAGCGTATATCCTCTCGGCGATTTGTTCGGTGTCATTGATTGGGATGGCAGCGCTCGAAGCGAAAGTTCTTCTTCGTAGGCCTGCGAGAGTCCAAGCCGATTCCAGAGATTCTGATTTCATTACCGCCTATTCGCTGGAAGTTGCCAGTGGATTTCGGGAATTCCGGGAGATGGTTCCCGCCTTCTACTGTGAGCTGTATCTCGTCCTGCTTCTCATTTAACGAGTTCAGCAATCTCTTTGACTTGCTTCTCTTGCAGAGTCTGCGCTTCAGATTCAAGTCCGCCTACAGCGAGTAGTCCGATTACGATCACAAATGGGATTCTCAATTTAGGCTGACGTCATTAGCGCTGGCACCGGCCAGCAAGTGAAAAAAGAAGGATCATGAGATTGAAATGTTTATGGCCGGTTGCTCCAGCCGCGAATTGTTCGGCTATTGGAATTCATCTTGTCTGAAATGGCATTGTGGGACCGAATGACGATCCGGAAGAGCTACACATCCTTGGGGCCATTACAAATAGAAATACGAGAATAGCGATCAAAGCCATTATGAATTGGAACGTCACATATCGATTCGCAGCACGACCCAGGGAATCGTCACGCCTGTCATCGGGCTGTTGTCGTCGTGGGGCCAAGTCTTCGTTTAGCAGCTTCGCTTTCGCTTGCTCAAACTCTGATTCCGTAAGTGCTCCTGACGACCTTAAGTCGGCTAGACGCTGTAGTTCATCGGATAGTGACATATTTGTTGTGGGCCGAACGTAGAGTGGTGGCACCGGCGGGGCAAGCTCCAAATTCAACCATGGGCGCGGTCGCCGGTTGCCACGCACGGCTTCCATGAGAAGGCAGTCAATAGGAAATTGAAGTTTACTTCAAGTTTTTTGCATGGGTGGGGGTTGAATCAGATAGAGGGTTGGAATTCGCGCCAGGCGAAGGAGATTCCCCCCGCCTCCCCTGGGGGACGGGAGGGGAG
>JAPLUJ010000456.1 GCA_026397695.1 Verrucomicrobiota bacterium
CCTCGGATTACGGCATTGATGACGTTGCGGCATCTTCTTCCGGTACGATGATCGCGCGCGGCGGCACCTTGGAAGGCGCGTCACCCGGCGGCGACCAGCTGCCACTGGCCGGCTTGCTGGTCGCAACGATCAGGGTGGACTCGCCCGCCCGGTGGCGGTAGCCGATGCCGAAATCCAGCGGCTCCGGATCCGTCGTCCGGTAATACTCCGCCAATTTCGCCTGCGTGTAACCCCGGAACAACGGAATCGGCCCCGGATACCTGCCAAAAAACCTCATTTGCCACGCGTCCGGCGTGAAATAGGAACACGGAATGCCCGAGTCGTCCTGCACCAGCGTGATTGAATTATCTAACAAGAAACTGCGGATTGTGGAGAAGTAACTCTCGTGCATGAGGTAGGAGGCCGACTTCACACAACTGTTGCCCGGGGCCAGGGTTTTGCAGAATTTGAGGAAACCGCTGTGTTTCAAGCCGGAGTTAGAGATATCCGTGCTGAAATAATACAAGGTGCGGGGAGTATCGCAACCATCCGCCAGGAAATGGATCATTACTCCTGGGGCGGGTGATTTGGTGCTGCGCGTCCCGCTCTGCTGCGGTGTGAGCACGCCATCCTCATCCAAACTCACATAGCTCACGTCGCACAGGGTCATCCCTGAGCGGGCCAGGAAAATATACAGAATCGGCAGGGTGCCGCTCAGGGTGTGATTCTGGAAGTCATCCTTCATTTCCTTGGTGATGAAGAAACTATAGTTCAGCACGGAATTGAGGGACGATTGCAGTTGGCGCAACTCGCCGCCCAGCGCACGCGGGGGCACCTTGAAGACGTCCGGCAGCGGGCCGATCGGCTCAATGCCACACAGCACATAAGTGGAGGCCTGCGGGAAAAACGTGTTGGCATAGAGGAAATCCGGTCCGCTGAACATGTAGAACACGGTACTCTTGGCGGCGAACGCATCCGGGATCCAGGTCTTGGCCCACAGGCGAACTTTGGAAAGTTGCCTTTTTTCCAGGTTTGCCCATGCCGTGTCAAAGAACCTGGCGTGTTGTTGCCATGAGCTTTCCCCGGTCATCTCTATCATGGCCGGGTCCGCAGACGGCATCATGCCGGCTAACAAACGCGCGGTGTCGTTGGCCGGACTGACTACGGGAATGGCCTGAGGTATCTGAGGTACCTGAGCCGTCAAATGCGCGGCCAGCAGGCAAGCGACACCCGCCACTGCGGCGGTGATAGAGGGTTTAATTCGAGACATCGTGGGGAGGGTCCGGGGGGAACTGTGCCGCTGATTTGGCGGAAAGCAAGTAAAGGATGAGCCCGAACGCGGCAGTTCCCAGGCCAATCAGCGACTCGACCGGCTTCGAACACATAATATGCCACAGCATCCACGCCGTTACCGCAAGAAACACCAGCGGCGTCAGTGGGTAGCCCCAGGTCCGATAAGGCCGCGCCAGGTCAGGCCGCTTGCGCCGCAGCACGAACACCCCGAGCACCGTCAAAAACGAACACAACTGCAGCACGAAGGTGGCACAGGTCAGCACTTGCTCGAAGCGCGAAGTCAACAGGAACAGATTGACCAACCCGAATTGCACCAAGGTCGCATGCACCGGTGTCCCTTGCCTGCTCCTACCGGCCAACCAGCGCAAACCCCGCAAATCCTCGCCCATCACCACCATCACCCGCGGGCCGATCCACATCATCGCACTGATGGTCGAGACCAGCCCCAGACAAATCAAACCCGCCATGATCCGGGTGCCCGCCGCGCCGAACAAATGCGGTCCGGCGGTGAGAGCGACTTCCACTTTGCCGGCCATATCCACCATCGGCGTGCTGCGCAGGAACGTCGCGTTGACCGCCAGATACATGCCCATCACCAGCAATGTCCCGAGGCCCACCGAAAGCGGCAGCACCCGTGCCGGATTACGCACCTCGCCCGCAATATACGTTGAGGCATTCCACCCCGAATACGCGAACATCACATACACCAGACTAACCGCAAACGGCGTGCTGACGACCAGGCCGCCATCACCGGATCGCGGCAGGAACGACACCGGCTGCGCATGCCCCACAAAACACCCCGCCACGATCACTCCCACAATCAACGCCACTTTCAGCACGGTAGTCGCATTTTGAAACCGGCTGCCCAGCGTGACATTACCTAACAACAACGGGGTTGCCAGCCACACCACCGCCAGCGAGGCAAGCAAGGGCGACACCCCGGGCAGGACGCCGGTGAGGTAATTGCCGAACGCCATGGCGGCCAAGGCCACCGGGGCCGCAAATCCGGCGGTGGCCGAGATCCACCCCGCCATGAAGCCCAGCGCCGGATGATAAATCGAGCCCAGAAAATGATACTCCCCACCCGAACGTGGCATGGCCGTGGCCAATTCGGCGTAGCAAAGCGCCCCGCACATCGCACAGATCCCCCCTATCAACCATAACATCAGAATCGCAAAACCGCTGGGCAAGTCGCCGACTTGAAATCCGAGGCTGGTGAAGATGCCGGTGCCTATCATGTTGGCCACCACGATCGAGGTTGCCGTTAGCCCGGAGATGCGGCGCGCGGGGGATGGGTTCATGTCGGTCATCTGTCGGCGCGAACCATAACCCTTGTTATGAAAAAGAAAAGCATGGAAACGGGTGCCCCACGGACGCTTCCGTTAGACTGCCGGGAATTAGCCATCGGCATGATCTTAACCGGCAAAAACAATACGGCGCCCTGTCCACTCATGCCACGATTGTCGTCGTGGCCACAAAGCGATGGCCTATGTTGTCCACCATGACGCCAAAGCCTTCCAATGTTCTCACCCCGAGCAAGGTCATGTCGCCGGATTCCGCGAATACCACTTCATCAATGGTTGCGTAGCCTTCGGCGCTCAGGATGGCGTAGCCCACCTCACGCTCGATCCGCTGCTGGGTGGCGGTGGCAAATATCCGCTTCCGGCGCGGGGTGATCCCGGCCCCTCGCAACACATCCGCGGGCAGCCAAGTGAGTTCCGATCCGGTGTCAACCAGCGCCTCCAAGGGTTCGGTTGCCAAATCCTCGTTCTTGGGATTGCGGGCAACGACATTGACTTTGTAAATGCTCATACGACGAAATTACCGCATTTCCAGGCCGTGACAAGCATGGAAGATGATTGCTTTTATTGGAAAATCCTTTGGCAGCGGTTGTTGAGGGTCATTCGCGGTTTCTGGAATAACGCCGACGGTGATCACGTTGAGGAGGCGCGAAGCGCCGCCACGATTTCCGCCCGGCGGGGTTTGCCTAACGGACTGGTGGGGAAACGCGCGAGAATCACCGGGGGCCGCAGCCTGCGGAAACCCGGCGCCAGCTCGGCGTAGCGGGTGAGGACGGCGGCGATGAGCGCGGCGTCCACCGAGTTATCAAACACCGGAATCAACGCATGCTCCGCGCGGGCGTCCGGAACCGCCACGACCACAAACATGCCGTGCGGGAACCCGCCGTCTGCCAGAGCGGCGAGTTCACGCTCGATCGCTTCCAAAGCGACGAGTTCGCCCAGCACCTTGACCCGCATGTCCGCGCGGCCGAGTGGGGTCAGGCAGCGGTTTTCCAGCGCCACCCGGTCATGGGTTTGATGCCATTGCGACGTGCGCGATTGGAAAACCCATGCGGCGTTTTGCCGGACGAGCCAGCCGGAAAACAACGCCGGACCGGCAATCTTTAGTGTTAGATCATGAGTGGTTTCCACCTGCCAGATCGGCAGCAGGGGGAGCGGCGCAGGTTGATAGATATTAGTTATAGAATCTAGTCCCTGAGTGGCGATTTGCGAGGCGGCTTCAGTCATGCCATAACTCGCGAGCACCGGCCAGCCGAGAGCCCGCGCCATCTGGCCGATCGCCTCGTCCAAGCGGCCACCGCCCACGATGATGGCACGGAGCGCGGGCGGCGCATGCAGTTGGGCCATCACCAGATCATAAACCTGTGTGGGCACCAGAGAGGTGTGCGTGACTTGATTTTCCGTGAGCCAAGGCACGAAGCC
>JAPLUJ010000501.1:0-3602 GCA_026397695.1 Verrucomicrobiota bacterium
TGCAATCCAATCCGCGCACCGGGAGCGTGCGCTTGGTTCCGTCTGCAGACTGATTAGAACGGGAACTTGCCTCCCCTGCCCTGCATCATGTCCTTGATGCCGCCGGCACCACCCATTTGTTTCATCATGGCGTTCATCTTGTGGGGTGACTTCATCATCTTGCGCATTTCGCCGAATTGTTTGATGAGTTGGTTGACCGCCATGAGCGAGGTGCCGGAGCCTGCGGCGATGCGCTGGCGGCGCGAGCCTTTGAGGATTTCCGGGCGGCGGCGCTCTTCCATGGTCATCGAGAGCACAATGGCTTCGGTGCGTTTGATCTTATGACTGTCCAGCGCGCCGGTCGGCAGTTGTTTCTTGATCTTGTTGAATCCCGGCAACATGCCTAACAGTCCATCGAGCGGTCCGAGATTCTGGATCATTTTCATCTGATCGAGGAAATCCGTGAAATCGAATTTTCCTTCCTGGATACGCTTCATCGAGCGCATTGCGTCCTGTTCGTTCACCTTGCCGGCGACCTTTTCGACCATGCCGACGATATCACCCATGCCGAGGATGCGGTCGGCCATGCGACCCGGATGGAACTCGGCAAACTGGTCTAACTTCTCACCTTCGCCAGCGTATTTGATCGGCTTGCCGGTGACGGCACGCATTGAGAGGGCGGCACCGCCGCGGGCGTCTCCGTCGAGTTTGGTGAGGACAATGCCGGTGATACCGATCGCATCATCAAAGTGTTTGGCCACGGAGACCGCCTGTTGGCCGGTGGCGGAATCGGCGACTAACAGGGTTTCCCTGGGTTTGACGAAAGTGTGGAGTCGCTTGAGTTCGGCGATGAGGCGCTGGTCGATTTCCTGACGCCCGGCGGTGTCGAAAATCAACACCGTGCCGCGCTGGATTTCCGCCCATGCGAGTGCGTCCCCGGCCACCTTGACGACGTCCGTCTCACCGACTGCCGGGGTATAACAGGGGACGTCGATTTGCCGGGCGAGCGCCGCGAGTTGGTCGATGGCCGCTGGGCGGTGGAGGTCGCAGGCGATCAGCAGCGGGCGGCGGCCCTCGCTTTTCAAACGCTTTGCCAGCTTGGCGGCGGTGGTGGTTTTGCCGGCCCCGTTGAGGCCGCAAATGAGGATGCGGGCGGGCGGATTGAGATCGAGGGGAGCCTGGTCACCACCTAACAGCACAGCGAGTTCGTCGTGGAATATTTTGACAATTTGTTCGCCTGGTTTGATCGATTTGAGGACGTCCTCGCCCATCGATTTCGCCTTCACCTTGGCGATGAAATCCTTGGCCACGCTGAATTCGACATCGGCCTCCAGCAATGAAACGCGGATTTCGCGCAAGGCGTCGGAGATGTTTTTTTCAGAGATGCGGCCCACGCCGCGAAGATTCCGGAAGGTTTTGTCCAAGCTGTCGGCAAGTGAGGAGAACATGGGGTGATGAGGGGCGTTTATCAGTTATCAGCGAAGAGAATCAATAATCCAAGGAAGAGAATCCAGAATCCAAAGAAGAGGAAAATGCTTCGTCAGTGCGTTGCTTGTTCATTTCTGGTGTCTGGTGTCTGGTGTCTGGATTCTGGTCTCTGGATTCTGGTCTCTGGATACTGGTGTCTGGATACTGGTCTCTGGCATCTCACTCACCGTCCGGCAGATAGGCGGATTCGCGGTCGATTTGAAATGACCAGCGGAGAGGATTTTCGGTGGCTTTGCCGGCGGTGTCTTTCCAGTGGATGGAAACCTGGCAAGTGGCTTGCCGCAGGCGGCGGTTGACCTGCCACAGGAACTTATGGTTATCTAACGAGAAATTGGCGGGCACTTCGCCGAAGCCCGAGACTTGCATGACGAGCGACGCGGGGTTGAGGTTATCGACATTCTTGAGGTTGGCGGAAATGGCGGGGAGTCGCGAGTTGATGATCGCGCCCGGTTCGGGAACCACCGGATAGGGAGTGGTTTGCGCGATACCGCCGATGGCGCCCGCCGGATTCATCGGGGGTGGAACGTTTGACTTTGCCAGGCAGCACGGTAAAGAAGTGGGTATAGCCGAATTCCTTGCCAATCGGCAGCATCTCTGGGGTGAAATAGCCGCCGGGATATGCGTAGGTAGTGACTTTCGTGGCGAATTTGGCTTCCAGAAACCGTTTTGATTCGCCCATTTCCTTGCGTAAAAAGGCATCGTAGGCATCCTCGCCTTTATTCCGGAATTTTTTTACCGTTAGGGGATAGGGATGGCTGATCGAGTGACTGCCAAGCGTGGCACCCTCCTTGACCATTTGTTGGATCATCGGAATTGTCAGGGCCTTGCCTCCGCCATCGACATAGTTTTTGTAGAGATAGAGGGTATATGGGTAGTTGAACTCCCGGAGCACCGGCAAGGCGTCGGTATAAACGGATTTCCACCCGTCATCGAAAGTCAGGAGCAGTGATTGATCCGGGATTTTCTTGTCACCCTTTTTCCAAGCGACGAAGTCGGCCAATGAAATCACGGTGATACCGAGTTGGCGGATGGTTTCCATCTGCTTGCGGAATTTCGATGTGCGGATACGCATCGCGGTTTCCGGCAGATTGGCGGAAAAATCATGATAACCGAGCACGGCAACGCGCACTCCGTCGTCCGGAATGACCGGAACTTCCAAGGGGGGGACAACGGGCACATCGGACGCGGCACCGTCTTGCGCCCACAAGCCAATGCTGGCAAGGAAACCAAAAAGCAGGGTGAGTTTAATCATCGGCGCGGGAAAGTAAGCGTGCATGGTGGATTTTGAAAGCCCCAAGATGGGCATGACGGGGGGATCTCGTTACGGCCGGCCATTAGCCAGACCCAGCCCTGATGTTAGGCTCAATTATCCAGCTTCCAACACATGCAAGTAGTTCATTATCAATGCTTACCAATTATTGATGCGATCGCATCGATAATTGGTAAGGCGGATTTCTGGTTCGTGATGGGTAGGGGTTCACGGGTTCGGGTCATTTTGCCTGCGGCTTATTTGGATGTTCCGGTGGGGATGGATCGGGAAGGGCAGGTTCGCGCAGCATCGCCACCTTCAAGGGGCGGCGGGGATTCTCGCCATCGGCCCGATAGATCGTGATCCAGACGCGTTCGCCGTGGTTCTGGGTGACGGACGAGGAAAAATAGCGTTTCATGGGGGCGGAGGAGTCGGTGATGACGATTTGGAAAGGGATATCGGTGCCCGGGCTGATTGAGCGTTGGATCGATTTTCCTGCGGGGAGAATCACGGATTCGCGGCCAAAGATGACGCGGACCGCGAGCGGGAAGAGGTTGACGATACGCGCCGTGTCCGCAGCGGCACCGGCGGGGCCGTCCGGCACGATGAGACTGGAAGCGTTTTTCCAGGATCCCTGGGTGCGATTGCGCCAGAGGAGCACCAGGAAATCGCCGGTTTCCGGGCGGATGATCCGCACCCACGGCTCGGCACCCGGCGCAGCTCCGGGCCGTCGCAGATCGAGAGTTCCGGCACCCTGCGGCACGGAGACGGGCGTGCTGATTCGTCCGAGATGGATGGCCACGGCAGCAGCGGATTCCTTGTCGAATGCCGGCACCACCTCGCGCGGCGGAATGCTATCGGGAGGAGGATCAATCTCGTATCTCAC
>JAPLUJ010000501.1:3623-4905 GCA_026397695.1 Verrucomicrobiota bacterium
CGCCGTCACGGATTTCCTGACGGAACGGAGGACTGTCGCCCACGGCGAGAAAGCGCGCATAGCGGCGCGGCGTGTGGTCCGGTTGCGCAATCACGGGCAGGAGTGTTAGAAAGCCACCGGCGGCGGATAGGAGGATGAACTTGCGGGACATGATGATGTTAGATCTCATCCGGTGACAACCAGCGGAACGCGGTGATGACGAAGCTGCGGCCGAAGTCGGCGGTGGTGCCGGCGAGGCGTGGGTTGAGTCCGCTGGCATCGGGGGCGAGCGGCGCGGGCGTGCGTTGAAGCACCGCCTCGCACCAGGCACGCGCGGTAGTTCTGCCAGAGGCATCCACGGCATCGCCGTAGGCGCGGATGACAAAGGTGTCCGATCTGGCAGTTAGGACGGGGCCGAGGACTTGCAGCACATCCGCCTGGGTGAGCCAGGCTGGTGCGCCCCAGGCCTTTGACGCGGGCTTGAGGGTTTGCTCCATGCGGGTGGCGTCCGGGATGTGGTCCGGATGGGTATAGTCAGGCAGCGCGTATTGGTTGTTCAAGGGCAGGGCGGAGGTCAGGCTGGAGTTAAGGCCGGCCTTTTCGATGGCGGCCTGCAAGGCACCCATGCGTCCGGTTTCATCCTCGGCGAGGCGGCGGTTGACGAAATCAGCTAGAGAGAGGAACGGCCCGCGCAGTTTCACTTCATGGGTGATGGCCACCGCGAGTTTTTGGATTTCATCCGGCGTCAACTCCCGGTGTCCCCCCCACACTCCCGGGCTGTCAGCCGCGTCGCCGTTTTGCCATGCACCATCCGGCGCATCGAGCACGCGCGGGAACGGGACATTGGGATCCTTCGCATATCCCGCCAGTCGGCTGGATCCTAACAATGCACGCCACGCCTCGACGCGCATCGAGTTCACATTGAACGCGCCATCGACCATCAGGCGCGATGCGGACTGATGGAAATCCGTCAGGTGTTCGACGGTGGTGGGCGCTTGCGTCCACGGGGCGAGTCGCATGCGGCCGTTAGGCAGCAGGTTGCTGTCAGGATCCGCGAGAAACCCGCGTTTTTCACTGGCTGATCCGCTAGAGAGATAATAGCGATCCCAGAGTGATAGATTGGTTTCGAACGACAAGTCATAGACGAGGTTGTCGGTATTGGGCACCTCGCCGAGGATGGCGCGTGCGGTGACGGCCCATTCGTCCTTGGTGCTGGAGCGCTGGGTATCGGCCGACCAACCGAGTTGGTTTTCGTGAAATCCAGCTTGGTGGGCGGACAGCGTGTCCTCCGCGACAGCGGCGG
>JAPLUJ010000455.1 GCA_026397695.1 Verrucomicrobiota bacterium
CCAATTTCCGGTCCACCACCCGCGAAATACAGTGGTAAAACGCCGGCTTCACCACCGAATCCTTCCACGGAACAATCCATCGCTTCGTTGCCATGCCCGGCTTCATAGCCCATGCCCATCGGCAATGCAAGCAACATTTTCCATAGATTGAGTCTCCACTTGTGAGGCAGCCTCCGCGCGGCCTCATCCCGGGTCATGCCATGGCGCTTGCGCTTCGTTTCCAACGTCCGGACTCCAGTGCCAACGTCACAGCCCGCCGCTGGATTTTTTCACCAGCAAACTCGTTCCGGTCATTTCCTTCGGTTTGGGCAGGCCGAGCATGTCGAGCAGGGTTGGCGCGACATCGGCGAGGATGCCGTCCTTGACCTGATAGTTGGATGCATCATCCGCGACATAGACTACGTGGACGAGGTTGGTGGTGTGGGCGGTGTTGGGCGAGCCGTCGGGGTTGCGCATATACTCGCAATTCCCGTGGTCGGCGGTGACGAGCAGTTTGCCGCCGAGGCGCAGGGTTTCCTCGACCACGGCCTTGACGCCGGCATCGATGGTTTCCACCGCCTTGATGGCGGCTTCCACGACCCCGGTGTGGCCGACCATGTCGGGGTTGGCGAAGTTGAGGATCACGAGGTCGTAGTCCTGGAGTTTGGCAACGGTGGTTGCAGTCACCTCCGGGGCACTCATTTCCGGCTTGAAATCATAGGTCGGCACATCCTTGGGTGAGGGAATGATGATGCGGTCCTCGTTTTTGTTAGATTTCTCGACGCCGCCGTTGAAGAAATACGTGACATGGGGGTATTTTTCGGTTTCCGCGATGCGCAACTGGTTGCGACCGGCGACCGCAACGGTCTCGCCTAACACCATGGCGAGATCTTCGGATGCGACGATCGCCGGGCAGGTGTAGGTGATGTCATACCCGGTGAGCGTGACGTAGTGGATTCTGGGTGTGACCACGCGGTCGAAGCCGCTGAAGTCGGGTTTGAGGAACGCATCGGACAGCTCGCGGGCACGGTCGGCGCGGAAGTTGAAGAAGAGCACCACGTCGCCATCGCGGATGCGCTGGGTGTTGGCTGCGGCGAAGATCATTGGCGGCATGAATTCATCGGTCTTATTCAGACGGTAGTAATCGGCCACGGCCTCGCTGGCGAGGATGTCGCGTGGCTCACCGATGCCGCGCACGATGGCATCCCAGGCAAGTTTCACCCGGTCCCAGCGTTTGTCGCGGTCCATCGCGAAGTAGCGGCCGATCACCGTGGCGATGCGGGCCCCGCATTTGGCGGCCTCATCCTCGACCTTGGCGAGGAAGTCCTGGCCGCCGGTGGGCGAGGTGTCACGGCCATCGGTGATGGCGTGGATCATGATGTCCGCCACGCCCGCCTGTTGGGCCAGCTTCACCATCGCGATGAGTTGGTCCTGATGGCTGTGCACGCCACCGTCGGACACCAGTCCGATGAAGTGGAGACGCGAGGATTTGGCGGTTTCCAGCATTTCAACGAACACCGGATTGCCGGCCAGGATGCCCTCATCAATCGCCTTGTTGATGCGCGTGAGATCCTGATAGACGATGCGCCCGGCTCCAAGGTTGAGGTGACCCACTTCCGAATTGCCCATCTGGCCAGCGGGCAGCCCCACGTCGAGCCCGGAGGCACTGAGGAACCCTTTGGGATATTTGCCGAGCATTCCATCGTGAAATGGGGTGTGCGCCAATAAAACGGCATTGCCGTCCTTGACTGCGGTTGCTTTGCCTCCGGGATTCACACCCCAACCGTCACGAATGATGAGCACTACGGGTTTCTTGGCCATGTTGGAGGGCATTTAGCCCGCTGCGGGCAGCCGGGCAAGTCCAGATTGATCCGTCTTGATGGGTCAGGCCTCCGCCGGCTTGATCCGCAGTTCCGGTTTTGTGTTGCGGTGGATCCACACGCTCTGGACGAGTCCGAGCAGCAACATGCAGATCACCACAAAGGTACCCGAGTAGCTGACCAAGGGGAGAGGGATGCCGGTGATCGGCATGATCAACACACACATGCCGATACTTTCGTAAACATGTGCGAAAATCATCGCGACGACCAGACACACCAGCATTCTGCCGGACGCATCCCGGCTGTAAAACGCGATGTACAATCCTTGAATCAACAGTACGGCAAATGTCGTAAGCAACAGAAGGCTGCCGCGAAACCCGAGTTCCTCCGCGATGACGGCGAAGATGTAGTCGTTGTGCGCGGTGTCCCTGGGGATGAATCCCTTCGCGTGCAAGGACCCCTGCATGGCCGAGGCTTTCCAACCGGCACCCTTCCATCCGGCTTTGCCCACGGCCATCGAGATATTATGAGGCGCGTATCCCTCGTCGGCAATGTTCACTTCCTGCCCCTGCATCATGGACAACCATGTGTCAATCCGTTGGGGTCCGCGCTCGGACACCAAGGGCAGGGCCACGAAATACAGCAAGGGGATCAGGCCGGCACCGATCAATGTCATGAACGAGAGATAGCGGAACGGCACCCCGCCTATCAGCAACGCTACGATCGCCACCGGAATCCACACCAACGCCGACCCCATGTCACCCATTTTCATGACGATCAGAAATGGCACGGCCGCGATCACGCCGATAATGCCTATCCGCACGAACGGCGCACCTAACCAACGATGGATTTTCGGAAAATCCTGAATCAACCACGCAATCAGCAGAATCCCCGAGGAAATACCCAGTTGCGCCGGTTGAAAACTCAATCCGAACAAGGTCAGACGGTGCACCGGGTCGTCCTGGTGCATGGCCATCACCATCAGTGCCATGCTCACCCCGTAAAACGGAATTCCCAGCCAGCGGATCCACCGGTAATCCACCAACGCCACGGCGAAATACACCCCGCTTCCTAGCAGGATCCACCGCTTCTGCAACCATGCGTAATACACCCCCACGCTGCCGAACTGGTTGAGAATATCCTTGGACACCGTGAGATGCCGCGCGGCGCTTTCAATCATGAACACGCCGAATATCAGCAGCGCGTACATCACCAGTACGAGCAGCCAGTTCATCCCGAGGATTTTGCGCAAAAACGGCGTCATGAGGAATTGCGGCAAGCATACGTCACACGTTCCCCATGGCAAGGCGTGTGTGAAAAATCAGCAATGGTAGGTGCCACGGCGGCTGGTGATTGCCGTTACCTTCCCCGCATTCTGCTAGAATCCGTTGCTTGGCGCGGGCGGTGTCTTCCTCACCACCAACGATGGCACCGGCGTGGCCCATCCGGCGGCCCGCAGGCGCGGTGGCTCCAGCGATGAATCCGGCGATCGGTTTCTGGCAGTGGGCCAGCGCCCAGCGCGCGGCTTCGACTTCGGCATTGCCGCCGATTTCACCTATCATAATGATCGCTTCGGTTTCGGGGTCGTCGTTGAACATCCTGAGCACGTCCATGTGGGATGTGCCGTTGATCGGATCCCCGCCAATCCCAACACACGTGCTCTGGCCGTAGCCAAGCCGCGTGAGTTGCCAGACGGCCTCGTAGGTGAGCGTGCCCGAACGTGAAACCACGCCGACATTGCCGCGCTTGTGGATATATCCCGGAGCAATGCCGATACGGCATCCGCCATGGCTCTTCTCGCCACGACCGGGGGTCACAAGTCCGGGGCAGTTAGGCCCCACCAAGCGGGATTGCGAGTCGGCGAGGATGGCTTTCACCCGCATCATGTCCATCACTGGAATGCCCTCGGTGATGCATACGATCAACTGCACTCCCGCGTCCGCAGCTTCGAGAATAGCATCTGCGGCGAAGGCGGGCGGAACAAAGATGGCAGAGGCGGTGGCGCCGGTTTGTTGCACCGCCTCGCCGACCGTGTCAAAAATCGGCACCTTGTCGTCAAACATCTGGCCACCCTTGGGCGGAGTGACGCCACCGACGATTTTCGTGCCGTATTCAAGCGACAGCCGGGTATGGCGCGTGCCAAAACCGCCGGTTATGCCTTGAACTAACACCCGGGTGTTTTCGTCGATGAGAATGGACATGGGTAATGGTTGCTAGAAATCAGGATTTCGTGAAGGTGGGTTGACGGCGGCGACGATTTTCCGCGCTCCGTCGTCGATGCCGTCGGCGGAGACGATGTTGATGCCGGAGGCGGCGAGGGTCGCTTTGGCGGCATCGACATTGTTGCCTTCGAGGCGTACCACCAGGGGTATCGCAAGCCCGGTTTTGCGGGCTGCGGCGACGACACCTTGGGCGACAATGTTGCAATCCATGATGCCACCGAAGATATTGATGAAAATTCCCTGCACATTCGGATCACTCAGGATGATATCGAACGCGGCGGCCACTTGATCCGTGGAAGCACCACCGCCGACATCGAGGAAGTTCGCGGGCTCACCGCCATGGTGTTTGATGATGTCCATGGTGGCCATGGCGAGACCGGCGCCATTCACCAGACAGGCGATATTGCCGTCCAGTCCGATGTAGTTCAATGCATGCGCGGCGGCGGCCATCTCAAGCGGACCCTCCTCATCCGGATCGCGCATGGCGGCAATCTCGGGATGGCGGTAGAGCGCGTTGTCGTCAAAGTTGAATTTGGCGTCCAGCGCCAACACATGGTCGTCGGCGGTCACCACCACCGGATTGATTTCCACCATCGAACAGTCGCAATCAATGAATAGTTGGTAGAGCGCGTGGAGCAGGTGTCCGAACGGGCGGGCGGTGGTCACCAAACCGAGGGCCCGACAGATTTTGCGCACCTGATAGGCCTGCAGGCCGGCCAGCGGATGGATGAATTCGCGCAGGATTTTTGCGGGTGTCCGGGCGGAGACTTCCTCAATGTTCA
>JAPLUJ010000005.1 GCA_026397695.1 Verrucomicrobiota bacterium
AATCCCCAGCGCCCGTAATCCCAGAAAATGAGTGTCCAATCGCCGTCGACCAATCACATCACCGCCCGGCGGGGACAAGGTTACCCGCCTCAGCCGCGCCGCCATCGGCCCGGCCAGCAGGATGGAGGCCCGCACTTTCCGGCACAGTTCGGGATCCAGTTTGCTGCGGCGACGCCCCTTGGCGCAAAGCCTGACCGTGTGGCCCTTCAGCTCGATCTCCACTCCGATGCCGGACAACAGATCCAGCATCGTGCGAACATCCTCAATCAAGGGGACATTCTCCAGAACAACCGGCTGCTCCGTAAGAACACAGGCCGCCAACATTGGCAGGACGGCATTTTTATTGCCGCCGGGAGTATAGGTCCCGCTCAACCGTTTCCCGCCATGTATGATGAATCGAGCCATAGCTACTGAGGACGGGATGAACCCGTTGAACCTTTCCGCCTGGCGCGACCCGTCTTGTACGTCGCACTGGCTTCTTTCACTCGATTGGAGCCGACCACAGAGGTTGCGATGTCGTCGTCCTGCGCCGAAAGCTTGAGGCTCGGCAATACTTCCTGGGGAATGGAATCGAAGTGCGCATCCCTGTGAACCAGCATGGCACCACAAACCGCCGCGCATGCGGCAATCAACGCATCCACAGCCGGTAAGCGGCCAACCGCGACATCGCGAATCTCCATGGCGCGCCTGGCCACTCGCTCGTCAACCGTCACGACATGAACGAGCTCCCCTGCGTAATCATTTACAGTCTTCCGCCGAACGGCTTCTTCGATGCCGATGTCGCAAAGACAGGCATCTAGCTCGAGAAGTGACGGCGCGGCAATCCACAGAACCGCGTCGTCATCATCAAACAAGGCTTGCACACGGACATGGCCGACTTCCTTCCTGTAATGCGCAACCACTGCGGAGGTGTCCAGAAGATAGGCGCTCATGAGTTCCCCAAGGCCTTCACGCGCTCCTCATCATCACGGCCGCGCTGTTCGATGAGCATGGCGACCGCATCTGCACCAGGGCGTCCCTTCTCACTCCCTGCACCCCAAAGTTTACGCGCGGCTTCTCCACGCGTCGGCAAAACCCTCACCTCAACCGAATGACCATCAGCCAAAACCCGCCAATCCAGCCGGGACCCGCGATGAATATCAAGCTGTTCAGCAACCGTCACCGGGATGGTGACCTGATTTTTTCCTGTTACCTTCGTTATCATAACCACTCATCAATCCTTGAAATATTTCATCAAGGAATATTGTTAATCAATGACAACTTATCGTCAAGGAATAATCAAGCCCTGTCAGCCCAACACTTCCTTCGCGAGTTTCACCACATTCGCCGTGGTGTAGCCGAATTTCTCGGCGATGGTTTTGGCCGGCGCTGAGGCGCCGAAGTGATCCACCGTCAGTTTCCGGCCTTGGCAGCCCACATACTTACTCCAGCCGAAAGAGCAACCGGCCTCAACCGCCACCCGCTTCTGGCAGTCATGCGGCAACACCTCGGCCCGGTACTCGGGGCTCTGCTTGTCGAACAAATCCCAGGACGGCATGCTGACGACGCGCACGTTTTTACCTTCCTTGGCCAATTCCTTTGCCGCATCCAGCGCAAGGCTGACTTCGGCAGCGTATAGGCGCCCTTCTCAAGATTTGAAGCGGCGGGATAAACCGTCCGATCAAGCACCGGCAAATTCTGGCGGGTCATCAGGAGCAGCGTCGGGCCGGTCGTATTCTTCAAGGCAGCGAGCCAGGCGGCGGCCGCCTCGGTGGGGTCGGCGGGCCGGATCACGGACACATTGGGCATACAGCGCCAGCTGGCGATCTGCTCAATGGGTTCATGTGTCGGGCCATCTTCGCCCACGTGGAAACTGTCGTGGGTGAACACATACACCGTCGGCAGATTCATCAACGCCGCCGCCCGGATTGTGGGTCGGCAGTAATCCGAGAACACAAAGAAAGTCGAGCCGTACACGCGGAATCCGCCATGAAGCT
>JAPLUJ010000633.1 GCA_026397695.1 Verrucomicrobiota bacterium
CCATGACGTGTAGGGATTCTTGCCAAATCCGGCCATGCCGCCGCGCGCATCGTTGCCGTGTTCCGCCTGCGTGCCGCGGCGGGCGAGGTTTTCGTAGGCCACGTTGAAGTAATCGGTGCGGTCGCCACTCAGGTCGAGTTTCGACTTCTCGTCATGGCAGCTCACGCAGCGTTTATCCAACACCGGCTGCACCACGCGGGCGAAACTGAAGCCGTCGCGGCGGCCCCACTCCGGCTCGGTCAACACCTGCGCCGGGCGGGCGGCGGCGATGGTACGACCGCCCTTCTTGTTCAAGCCGGCGGGCGACTCGTAGTTGCGGTCTGCGTGGCAGCCGATACAACTCTGGCTCTCACCCGGCATCAAGTGTGTGAATGAGCGCATCCGTTGCACGGCGCCGCCTGCGGAATCTAACGGCCGGAAATAGAGCGGCACCCCGGATGGCACCTTGAAGTGCGCCGACCCGTCCGCCTCGACATCGGCGAAACCCCAGACCCGCTTGGGCGCGTAGGTCGCACCACAGGAGACCACCGGAAACTGGAAACCGAACTGGCGTTTGTCGGTTTCGGCACGCATGTCCTTCTCCATTTCCTGCACCACGGCGATGCGCTTGATTTCGCCCGGCTTCACCGCGGCGCCCAGGCCGATTCTAACATCGTGCATGATCAATGTGGCCCACGGCTCGGCCTTGGGATCCACGCGCGTCGGCTGCGGCGAACGGGGCAGCGGCCGGCTGCGCAGCGGCTGCGCCGAGTAAAACCCCATACCCTTGTCCGGCTCGCACAGCGCGGCGTTTACCGTGCCGTCATAGTCGCGCAACAATATCCGTCCGGCCTGCGACACCAGATAGAAACGCGCGTCGAGCGGCACCGGGCTCTCATACGGCCCGCGCAAGGCGTTGCCCGCGCCGGCATTGTCCACCGGCCCCACGTTGATTTCGGGCGTTAGATTGCGGATCGCCTCCTGCGCGTTGCCGCCTTTATACAGATCCAGCAGGCCGATTGCGCCGCGACACGGGCCGTTATGACTGGTCATCATGCACAGAATCTTGCCAGGCATCCCCGGAATGTCCCGGGCCTCCATGAAGGTGGCCGGACTGAGCACGCGGTTGCCGAACACACCGGCCAACCCCGTGCCGTCGGGATTGACCGCCCACAGTGACTGGATCGGAATCGCCGGACGATCCACATACTCCCACCGGCTGTAGAGGATGCGTCCATCCGCCATGATCGACGGCGTGAAATCCGTCAGATAGTTAGCTGACAGTTTGATCACATTATTGCCGTTAGAGTCCGCACGGAACAAGACCGGCGAAGTGCTCGTCCAGCAGTAGGCAAAAGCGGGCTTGCGATCCGATAAGAACGCGATGCCGCCGTCGGGCAGCCAGCAGGCGTTCATGTTATTGGATTCGTGATCGATCACGCAGGTCAGGCCGCTGCCGTCGGCACTGATGCGCCAGATTTTGAACGGCTCCTGCATCGTGCGCTTCCAACTGAAGAGCACCTGTTTGCCGTCGTAGGAAAC
Source organism: Verrucomicrobiota bacterium (assembly GCA_026397695.1). GTDB lineage: Bacteria > Verrucomicrobiota > Verrucomicrobiia > Verrucomicrobiales > Akkermansiaceae > Luteolibacter. Next base: position 1,522 of record JAPLUJ010000633.1, read on the forward strand.
CTGACAGTCGAGAATCACTCCATCGGAGGCATCGATCAGGCGCGTGAGTTTATCATCTTTGAGCGCCAGCGCGTAAAGTCCGCCACCCTTTTCCAAGCCCTCGACATGATAGGTATAAACGTGGGTAGGATTCAACGGTTTGCGTTGGACCATCACCAGCGTGTTGAATCCCAACGCTCCGGATTTTGCATTCGTTAGGGCCTTTTGCGAAGCCTCGCTGTCGGACGCAGCGGCACGCAACCCGCACAGCGCAGCCATGACCCAGATAGCGCAGAGCCACAGCCCCCCCCAACCGGGACCGCCGGCAGGCTGGATCCAATGCCGGGAAAGAGATTTCGAACCGTTAGAACGCCGGGGCGCCAAACACTGGGTTGCAATTGGGTTGGGATGCATGTGCATGGGTGAGGGATTACCAGCCGCCGCCGAGTGCTTTGTAAAGCGCAATCAGATCGGTGGCCAGCGCGAGGTTGCTCAGGGTGAACTCGCTTTCCGACTGCAACAGCGAACGCTGGGCGTTGAGGACGTTGATGAAATCGGTTTGGCCGGCGGTGTAGAGTTTGACCGAGAGCTCCACGGCAATGCGGTTGGCGCTGACCGCTTCGGTTAGAGCAGCGCGGCGCTTGCGTTCGTTAGAGCTGGCGATCATCGCATCCTCGACTTCCTGCAAGGCCACCAGCACGGTCTTGCGATATGCGAGAACCGCCTCATCGCGCAGCGCCTGCTGCATGCGGATGTTCGCCTGCAGGGCGCCACCTTGGAACAAGGCCCAGTTGAACGACGGACCGTAGGACGTCACGCGGGCCGAGGGGGAAAGCCAGTCGGAGAGTTTGGCGCTTTGTTGGTTGAGCGATCCGTTGAGGGAAAACTTGGGAAACAGGTCGGCCACCGCCACGCCGATTCTGGCGGTGGCGGCATGGGCATTGGCCTCGGCGCTGCGGATATCCGGCCGCCGGCGCAGCAGGTCGGACGGGATGCCGGTGGGTATTGCCGAGGATGTTGTGGGAACCGGACGCACCTCGGACAGCATGGCCGGCACTTGGCCTGGCGGGCGGCCTAACAGCACTACGATCGCGTTGGCGGATTGGCGGGCGGCGGTTTCCAAGCGCGGGATTTGCGCCTTGGTATTGGCGACGAGCGCGTCGGCGTTGGCCACATCGAGGTCACTGGCGAAGCCCGCGTCGCGGCGTTCATGGGTGATCTCCGCACTGCGTTGTTGGGTGATCAGGTTGCGGCGTGCGACGGCGTTCTGGTCCTGGATCGAGCGCAGTTGGCAATATGTTAGAGCGACCTCGGCCGCCATGCTCAGGCGGGTGCCATCAAGGGCGGCGGCGGCGGCGGCGAGCCGGGCGTCTGCGGATTCGGAATCGAGCGACGGCCAGAACGAGGATGCGGCCGCCTGTCGTTGCGCGCGCACCTGTCTGAGGCGGGCGGCGGCTTGTTGCACATCAAGGTTGGAATCGACCGCTTGCTCGACCAGCGAGTTGAGTTCGGCATCGTGGAATCTGCGCCACCAGCGGACCAGATCGGCGGAGTTGGCGGCGGGCGCGGCCTTGCGTTTGCTGAAACTCCAGGTGGCGGGCAGCCCGCTATCAGGACGTTGGAAATCGGGTCCCACCGCACACCCGGAAATGAACAATCCGAGCAGCGCGAGAGTGGATTTGGAAGATGGCATAAACGTAAATGTTAGATGGCGGTCGGCGGGTTGCGAGGATGATCATTCATAGCGGAGCGCTTCGATCGGATCAAGGCGCGAGGCTTTCCAGGCGGGATAGTAACCGAAGATGATCCCCACGGATGCGGATACCACGACCGATGCGATGATCGCGCCAAGCGACGGCAGCGTCGGCCAATGCAGGATCTTCGTCACGAGATACGACGTGCCGCGCCCGAGACCGATGCCCATCGCTCCGCCGGCCAGACATAACATGACAGACTCGGTGAGGAATTGGCGCAGGATATCCGTGCCGCGCGCGCCAACCGCCATGCGCAGGCCGATTTCCTTGGTACGCTCGGTCACCGAAACCAGCATGATATTCATAATGCCGACGCCGCCGACGATCAGCGAGATCATGGCGACCACCAGCAGGAGCTTGGTCATCATCTCGGTGGTGGATGACAGGACTTTGGAGATCTCCGCCATGTCGCGGATATTGAAATCGTCCATTTCCCCTTCGCCAATACGGTGGCGTTCGCGCAGCAGGCTGGTGATTTCCGTGATGGCATCCTGGGTTTCCTCAGCACTGGTGGCGGACACGCTGATTTGATCGATCATGATCCTGCGCACCGGCACCGGACTGTTCTTGGTTTGGATGGCCGAGCGGAGCGGATAGAGTCCGCGGGCCGAACCGGGATAGAGTTGTCCGCGCGGGGTGGCGGTGCTGGTGCCAGCGGCTGGCGCGGCGCTGGCGACATTCGCGGTGGACGTGCCGGAAACGCGGAATTTGATCGTGGTCCATGGCGCGATCAACGTGTCATCCTGGTCACGGCCCATCATGCTGGCACCCTTTTGTGCGAGTACGCCAACCACCCGCAGCGAGACGTTTTGCAGGCGCACTTCCTGGCCCACAGCCGATTGCCCTTGGAACAACTCGCGCACGACCGATTGGCCTATCAGGCAGACACGTGCAGCGTTGCGCACGTCGCGATCCTCGAACGCCTCGCCCTCGGCGATCGTCCAGGCCCGCACCTGGAAATAGTCCGGGGTGGTGCCGATGATTTCGTTAGGCGCCCAGTTTTTGTTATTGAAGATGACCGATGCGCTGCGGGAGCGGACCACGGGCGCGGTGGCGCGGACCGACGGGCACTCGTTGAGGATCGCCTCGCTGTCTTCGGGAGTCAGGGTCATGGCACTGCCGGAGCCGAACGAAACCCCGGCGCTGGCCGCCGCGCCGGGAAATATCATCAGCGTGTTGGCACCCATGCTGGAGATGGTCTTCTGGATTTCCGCCGAGGACCCGTTGCCGATCTCCATCATGGCAATCACCGCGCCCACGCCGATGACAATGCCCAGCGTGGTCAGCGCCGAGCGCATCACATTGCGTCGCAGTGCCGTCACGGAGGCTAACAGAATCCGCAGCGCTTTCATGCGATGCCTTCCGGTTGGATTTCATCCGCTTCGATCAAGCCGTCGGCCATGCGGATGACGCGCTTGCAGGTGGCCGCCACTTTCGGGTCGTGGGTGACGATCAGGATGGTGATGCCATCCTGATCGTTGAGTTGTTTGAAGAGCGCCAGCACTTCGCGGGTGGTATTGGAATCGAGATTGCCGGTCGGCTCGTCGGCGAGCAGGAACGGGGGATTGTTGATCAAGGCGCGTGCCAGGGCCACGCGCTGTTGCTGGCCGCCGGAAAGTTGCGACGGCTGGTGATCCATCCGGTCGGCCAATCCCAGCCGCTCCAGCATGGCTTGGGCACGCCGCATCGCATCCTTTTGTGAGATATGTTGTCTGCCATAGAGCAAGGGCAACATGACTTGCGCCAGGGCACTGCTACGCGCCAGCAGATTGAAGTTCTGGAACACGAATCCCATCTTCTGGTTGCGCATCAGCGCGCGGGCGTCGTTAGAGAGACGGGTGACTTCCTCCCCGTCTAACAAGTAGTCCCCGGAGGTCGGGCGGTCGAGGCAGCCCAGGGTGTTCATCAGCGTGCTTTTGCCGGATCCGGACACGCCGGTGAGCGCGACCATTTCGCCTTTGGCGATGGTGAGCGTGATGCCCTTGAGCACGGGCAGCACGACCTCGCCAAGATAGAAGGTTTTACGGATGTCTCGCAGCTCGATGAGATTCATGGGATCACGCGCAAGCGGGTGGGGCCGCTTATGGTCTAGACCCGCCACGGCGGGGTGGGAATTTCGGGGCGAAGGGGTTGGTGGTTGCGGTGGCTTCCGCCTGATCCGGATTCCGTTGCTCGGCGACGACCACTGCCACGCCTTCGAGCACGGCGTCATCGGTGAGTGGCATGACTTCGGTGACCACTCCATCAGTGATGCCGGTGCGCACCTTGAGCGGTTGCACTCGATTCGCTTGCTTGCTGTCACGAACCCACAATACCCCGCTGCCGCTTTTCTTCTTGTCGCCGGATTTCGCCCCACCTCTGGAACCGCCCCGGGAACCGCCCCGGGAACCGTCCCCGGAACCGCCACCGGAACCGCCCCGGGAACCGTCCATGGCAGCATCCTTTTTCCCGGACTTGGGGCCGAACGGGTTTTCCGCGCCGGGGGCGAGTTGATTGTTTGAGGGACGCCAGCGCAGGGTCGCGTTGGGCACGGTCAGCACATCCTGTTTGTGATCGACCTCGAACTTCACGTTTGCCGTTAGATATGGCAGTAGTTTGCCGTCGGCGTTATCGGTGGTGATTTCAACGGTATAGGTCACCACGTTTTGTGACATGGTGGCGTTGAGGCGGATCTTGTTGACGGTGCCCTGGAAGGTCTGGCCGGGAAAGGTGTCCACGGTGAAAGTGATCGCTTGGCCGTTGTGGATGCTGCCGATATCCGCTTCGTTGACGGCGACCCATACCTCCATCTTCTTCAAGTCCTTGGCCAGCAGGAAGAGGCTGGAGGCACTCATGTTAGACACCACCGTTTGTCCCACGTCCACCCGGCGGTCGATGACGATGCCTGTGACCGGCGATGAGATCGTGCAATAGCCGAGGTTGCGGTCGGCCAGTTGGATGGCGGCCTGGGCCTGCATGACCGCGGCCTTGCTGGTGGCGATTTGGGCGTTGGAAACCTCGCAGGCGGCTTCGGCGGCGGACACGTTGGCCTTGGCCGCCTCATGGGCACTTTGATAGGTGTCAAAGGCCGAGCGCGAAAGTGAATTCGAGGGACCGAGTTTTTCGGCGCGTTCCCAGTCCTTTTGAGCCTGGTTGAGTTGTGCCCGCGCTTGGGCGAGTTTGGCCTTGTTTTGCAGGAGTCCGGCTTCGGCGGAGAGCACCGATGACTGCGCCTGCTGGAGTTGTGCTTCCGTCTGCTTTTTGTTGATGGCGTAGAGCGAGTCATCGATTTTCGCCAGCAACGCGCCTGCTTCCACCTGCGAACTGTAATCCACGCTCTTGCCGTCCGTGTCATTTCCAAAGGCAAGAATCTGGCCGGTCACCTGGGCTCCGATATCCACCACTTCCTCGGGTTGGAGCGTTCCGGTGGCACTGATGCTGGCAAACACATCCCCTCGGGTCACCGCCACCGTCTGCAGATCCGGCAGGGCCACATTTTTATTGCGGAAAACACGCCAGGTGACCAGAGCCACGATGGCAATGCCGAGAACAATGAGGAAGTAGCGGGGTGGTCGTTTCATTGCGTGCGAGTAGAACGTTGCGAACGGGGCTTTGCTTTCGCCATGCGCGCCGAAATGACAGAGGAAAATAGTGCACGCGTCGAGAACGACGTGAGCCGCGTGCCCGATTTACCCTGCAATCCGTGAATTTTTTCCAATTCGCAGGATCCCATGGCACGAGTTGCCGCCCATTCCACACTCTCCGCCCGGTTCCGGGTTCTGGTGCTGAAAAGGAAACCAGGAAATTCGCAAATTGAACATTGCAAGGACCACGATCACCGTGGTCAACGAAGGAACCGCTCAACGGTACCTGTTGAGCGCTCCGCGACCGGAGAAAAGACCGCCGCGTTGCAGGCAATCACATGAGGGTGCTCTTTTAGTTCGCGACACGATTCAGGCGTGTCGTGAAAAATCGAAAAAACGCAAAAAGCCCCTTGCAATGTTCCAAGGCACGGGTTAAAAGAATCCATCTGCAATGCTACGTAATCACATATGCATGTGTATTGGAAGTGTGAATCCCTCGGATTCCGGCAAGAAGGGGATGCGCCAGGGAAGGAAATTGCGCCGGGGAAGCGGTTGGCGGGACGGCTTTTCGTTGGTGGAAATGTTGGTGGTGATGACCATCATCATGCTGTTGATGGCCGCGTCCAACGTGTTGTTCCGTTCGCCGGGGTCCCGGGCCAACGAACCCGCCGCGCGTATGGCCCGCTGCTTGGATTTGGCCCGCGCCCAGGCGGTGGCCAACAACCGCAGTGTCGCGATCCGCTTTGATAAGCAAGAGGAAGGCAGCCGTGAATTGGTGATGCGCTTTGTGGAAAACCGCCCCGGGAAAAAAGGGACACCGACCCAGGAATTCCGCCGCCCAGAACGGTTTCAGGACATCGTGATTGCCAAGGACATCGTGATTGCGCCGCGCCGCGGGCAGTCGGCGGTGCCAGCGACGGAGACCCAGGAGGCCCATCCGCTGGTGCCCGGTGAATCGCTGGTCATCAACTCGGACGGGCAGGTCATGGTTGGCACGGGAGAGAGTGGTTTCCCGGTGGCTGCGGACCAATTGGTGCCGCTCATTCAACTCGGCGTTCAACCCACCCGCGGTGGCAAAGTGGCGGCCACCGCCAAGCAAGATGTCGCCATCGTGCAAATCCAGTGCGCCGCCGGATCATCCCGCGTCATTCAGCCATGAAAAATCCCCGCCATTTTCCTGTCAACGGCTTCACCCTCATCGAAGTGCTGGTGAGCCTCGGTATCTTCGTCTTTGCGATTGTCGTGATCGTCGGTTCGTTGGCCTCCTCGGGCAATTTTGCCGCCAACGATGCGCGGCGGACGCTCACCGTGGAACTCCTGCACACCTGTTTCCGGGATCTCGACCTCGTCAAGCTTCCGGGCAGCGGCCCGTCGCCCACCCTCGGTCTCACGCCCATCGTCTGGGATACCAAACCGGCCAAGGTGCAGGTGTGGTTTGATGTCGCGGGAAACCGCGTGAATGACGAGAAGAAAGCCTTCTTCAAATGCGATCTAACAGCCACCCGCGACACGACGGGATTTCTCGGCCACCTGCATGGCCGGATCGTGTGGCCGGCGCGGCGCAAACAAGGCGCACCCGACGGCGATGTGGAACTTTTCACCAGCTTGTTATTGCCATGAAACCCCTGCGTCCCATACCCTATCATCGGGGGTTCACCCTGATCGAACTACTGGTCGTGATGACCGTGCTGAGCATGTTCCTGATGATGACCACCATCGTCACCCGGGACGCCTTGGACTTGCACAGCGCAACCCGCGCACGGCTCGTTTCCGAACGCAATGCCGCCGCCTTCATGCGCCAATTCGATTCTGATATCTTCCAGCGTGTCAATCGTGATGATGCCCGCGTCAGGTTCAAAAAACAGCAGGACGGCAACGACGAAATTGCGTTCGTGACCAAGCGCCAGGGTTATGTCATCCATGGCACCACGGCCGAGCGCAGGGCTTCATTGGTGAGTTACCGCATCAAGCAGAATATGCTGGAACGCGCGGCCAGCGGTTATGGTTTTGGATCGACGCAAGATCGCCCCGCCGAGGATCAGGGTACCCTGGCCCTGAAGGAAATCCCCGCCGAAGGTCCCGAAGATCCCGCCGCCAAAGCGTTCCAAGTGATCGCTCCGGCCATCATCCGCCTCGAGTTCTCGTTTCTCGTGCGCGAGGAAAACACGTCCACCAAGCAGGCCACCACCAATGTGAAACATGTGTTGCGCGCCAAACCCCCCAAAGACCCGGAGCAAATCGTCGCGGTCATCGCCACCATCGCAACCCTCGACCCGGATCGCAGCCGCATGCTCAACGATACCAAACTCGGCTTGATCGCCAAACGCTTTCCGGATGCGACCGACAACGAATTGCCAAGCAAAAAATGGGCTGAAATCGCCGCCAACCTGACCCGGCAAATGCCGGATATGCCGCGCTCCGCACTCCAACAAGTGAGAGTCCATCAAGGGGTCTTCACTTTGACTAGCAGAATCCCGTTGCCATGACAATCAATGTTAGCAACCATGACAGATGCCGCCATCGACCGCCGGGCATGTCCCTGGTGGTGGTGATCAGTCTGCTGGGCCTGTTGGCCGTGCTTGCCGTTTCATTGCTGGTGATTGTGACCCTCAACCGCCAGACGAACCACCTCGAAGCCGAATCCCGGAAAGCCGAAATGCTCGCCCAGGCGGCCTTCAACACCATGCTCGTGGACCTCAATGATGAAATGGAAAAAGGCTCGGCCGCCGTGGTGGTGCACAAACTGGCGGACGGGTCAACCTACCGCCAGTATGACCTGACCAAGGACCGCAGCGGGCTGCGGGTCACGCCGTCGCTGGGCGCCGAGGCGCCCGGGGGGGGGGTGCTGATCAAGCAAAGCCAGCCGGGCAAGCCGTTCCACACG
>JAPLUJ010000356.1:0-583 GCA_026397695.1 Verrucomicrobiota bacterium
TCTGGCTGGCGTTGGGCGTCGTGCCGTTAGATGCAGTGAAGGTGCCGGTGAACGTGCCGGCGGTGGTCGGCGTACCGGATAGCACTCCGTTGGTGAGGGTCAGACCGCTGGGCAGGGTGCCCGTGGAGCCGAACGTGATCGGCGTGGTGCCAGATGCCTTCAGGTTGTGGCTGTATGCCGTGCCCACCTTGCCTGCGGGTGGTGCGCCACTGGTGAAGGCCGGGGGGGTTGCCGCCCCGGCAGGCGTCCATGTGATTGATATGTCGGTGAAGTTGTTGCCGTTCGTCGGGCTGCCCGAGGAACCTTGATTCGCGATCACTGGGCTATGTGGGCTCGGTCCCTTGATCCACGTCAATGCGCTGGTCACCGGAGCGAGAGAGGTATCCTCGGCATATTGAATGAAGAAATTGTAGGTTCCGTCCGGCACGACGGTAACTTTATCGACGTCCGTGCAGTTCCAATTCACGGTGATCGGGTTGTTGCCGATGGCAGGCGGGGCAACCGCAGTGTAGTTCTGGGCGGTGGCACTGGTGAAGCCGTCAAACGACGCGCTGCCCGCACGCGAGGTGTTCCATACAGTACA
>JAPLUJ010000356.1:679-10710 GCA_026397695.1 Verrucomicrobiota bacterium
GGATCCGGTGTAGTTACTGATCGTCGCCGTCAGGTTGACGGTGCCGGGCGTTGACACGGCCATGGCTACCGGGGTGATGAGCATGGCGGCAAGCACTGCGGCGAATAATTTCATTTCACGTTTTTGTTGCATGCTGGTCTGATGGTTGGTTGCGGGTACCATTCATCAACCAAAGATTACAGCCAACGCGCGCCGCGCTACGCAAAAGCAAGCAAATCATCCGCATATATTGCGTTCCGGGCTGACTGAGGCGGCCACAAGGTGGTAGCCAAACAGGAGTTGCGCTCTCGCTGAGAGCACATGTCAAAGGACCGCCAATAAGGTGCCCTGGCATGAGCCCCCTCGTCCATACTGGTGGCTTGCGTGGACGAGCACGGCGAGCCCGGTTGGATCGGCCGCAATCCCACGTTGCGCATCCACCGGCTGAGCTTGCGCGGTTGCTGGCCGGTCATCCAGATGGAATAGCCGCGCGCAAGACAAGGCGCCCTCAGCGCGGCCGCGCTGACTGTGAGGTTCTAACATGCGGGCTCAAGGACTTTGAATCACCTTCACTCGGCCAAAACGCTGGTTTCCCCCTAACGGATCATCCACGACGACCCGCTCCCAAGTCGAGTCGATCGAAGTGCCAGCCGGGGCCGTGGCATCCAGCCATGTGCCGAGGTCCGAGGAAAACTGCGGCGTGTAGCTGATGCCCGGATTGGTGGCATCGACAAACTTGCGGCGGATGTATTCGATGCGCAGCTTGCCGCTCACCATGGATCCGCACGGCAGTCCTATGGTGTCGCCGTGGCCCGCAATCAGCATGCGCACATCGGGCTTGGTGGCATCCATGTTGAAGGCGAATTTCGCCAAATTAGTTACCCCGTCGTTCTGCGGCGTCTGTGTCGGGCCGCGTTTATCGACCGCCAGCACGCTCGCCCAACTGGAATAGGCGGTGTCGTCGTTGGTGATGGTGCCGCTGGCCACGTTTGGTGAACCCACCGTGTAGCCCGCGCCGGTGGCGACTGTTAGGTCCACAGTTTCGTTAGGTTCCACGGTGCTGTCCAAAGTCGGATCGATGGTCACTTTGACGGTTGCTGAACCCGCCGCGAAGCTCACGGTTCCGGTGGTCGCGGTGAAGGTGGTCGCACCGCTTGCCGTGTAATCGCTATCGGATAATGTGGCGCTTCCGCCTACGTTGAAGTTGATGGCAAGCCCTGCCGTCGTGGAGCCCGTCCGCGTGAAGGTGTACTCGAGGTTGCCTGCGCCGTCCTCGGCGACACTGACAGGCGCTACCGCGACTGTCACGGACGGACTGGTGACGTTGACGACTGCCGTGGTGGAGTTGGCGTAAACCGTGCTCGCGCCCAGCACTGACTTGAGTCTCACCCAGTAGTTGGTGGTGGTAGTCAGTGCTGGTGTGGTGAAAGAAGACGATGTGCCAAGAATGGTACCGATGGTCCCTGTTGTTCCCTGATACCATTCATAGGTCAGCGTGCCGGCGGCTTGGGCGGCCGGGGGGCCAGAGCCTACGATGGGGATTGTAAGGGGATTACCCTCGGCGACGCAGTTCAGAATGGTGGTGCCACCGCTGCTGATCGTGGTCGTGGCGGCGGGTTGTGTGGAGAATCCCAGCACGCAGATGTTGAAGATCTGAGCTGCGGTGGAACTTCCATAGCTAGCGTTCCTGTAAACATTGATCGTCACCGGGTAGATCCCCGGTAAGGCGGTGGGAGTGCCACTGATAGTAATAAGGCCGCCGACACCGACAGCTGGATTTGGGAGCGGGTCTAGTGCCGGACCGAGACCGGCCGGCAGGGTGCCGACGACGCCGCCAGTCGTGCATCTCCAGCTTTTCACGGAAGAAAAACTATTGTTGGGGTCCCAGTTGAAACTGAAAGTGAGAGGGGCAGAGACCGTGGCGGGAACATTAATCGCAGTCGTCCCCGTAGGCGATGTGCCTGCCGGATTCTTACCGAGAACGACAAGAGGCGCCCTCTCGCTGATTTGGCTTTGTCCCGCGACCGAATCGAATACCCCCAGCCCGACGACGGTGGTGACGGCGAGGGTGAAGCTGTTAGCCAGCGCCGCGCCGCCCATGATGTTGGCTTCCGGAAACAGGAATTGGACAATGGGCGAGCGCTGGAAAAGCAGGATCAGCGAGCCGAGTCGCGAGAGAACGAGCCTCAGGCGGGGTGGGATTCGATAGGTATTCATCGAAATCATGGAGCGGATGGTTTGCATGGTGTGTTTGTTTTTGTGTTTTGGTTAGGTGGGGAGATAATCAGGCGGCTTGGACTTGGCGGCGGATGAAGCCGGGGGTGGCTTCGGTGCCACGGTCGGTTTGGATGCAGGCATCGACATCACGGCCGCAGGCGGCGAAGCGCAGGCCGGCCTTGAGGCCGAGCACAAAGATGGCAGTGCTGTAGATGCCCGCCTGCAGGCAGGTGGGGGCGATGACGGAGACGCCGCGCACGCCGTTGGCCACCGGCCAACCGGTGCGGGGATCGAGGATGTGACCGTAGCGCACGCCGTTGAACTCGAAGCGCCGGAGCGCGTCTCCCGAAGCGGCGACTCCGAAGTCCGATACCGCGAGACCGCCCCAGCAGGTACCGCTGTGCCGGGCATCCTCGAGACCGACGTACCAAAACGGATGCTGGCCATTGCCGCCTATGGCATAGAGATCGCGGCCGAGATCGACGAGCGCATCCTGGATGCCATGCTCGCGGGCGATGCGGACCAACTGATCGACCGCGTATTCCTTGCCGAAGCCGCCAAAATCCAAGCCCATGCCTAACAGGGGGAGATAGACATGCCCCGGCTTGCGCTGGAGTTTCCGGAAACCGGTGAGGGCGAGTGCCGCCTTGATTTCGGCCTTGTCCGGGAGCTTGGTGTGCACGGTTTTCCAGTCCCAAACACGCAGCAAAGGAAGCATGGTGGGATCCAGAATACCGTCGGTTAGATGGTGCAGGTCGGCGGCAAGATCCAGCAGTTGCTCGGTTTCGGCGTCCACCTTGATCCATTCACGACCGGCAGCGGCGTTGATCTTGGAAATGACAGAGTCTGGACGAAAGCGGGAGAACTTCGCTTCAAAAGAGGACAGCCAATCCAGCGCGGCGGCGAGGAATTGCCGCGCGGTCTTCTCCCCGGGATGGCGGAATTGGATCACGCACCCGGTTCCCAAGGCCCGAAACTCCACCCGCCGGACACCACGCGCATCCACTGGCGGGACAAGGCTGGCGATGGAGGCGGTCATGACGGCGGAACTTGATTTAACTACTAAAGCAAAGGTCTAACAATCAGCCCCGGGACACACCTGGGCCATGGCCGCCGGGGTGAGGAGCATGACACCGAGCGTCACCGCCCACAAACCAGCACGCAGGGCACGCAGGCAATGGCGGGAGTTGGCACTGAGGGAGCGGAGAAAACGCAGGAAGAACAAGGGATGCATGCGAGGTTGTGGGTGGGTATGGATTGAATGATTGAGGAATAAACGATATGGATTATTCTTACTATTTATTTCTCATGAGGCGAATCTGCCGCCCCTACCGCTGGGCGTCAACTATTTTTTGGGGATTTTTTTCGCGGTTAAGTAATAAGATTGACAACCCTCGCCCGGGCTTCATCAAGTTTCGCGGCATATTTTGCTTGTTGCTCACTTCATTTCAAACCGCCATCCCACTCTCCATGAAGACCCACTGGAAAATCCCGCATGTTTCGACCATCCGCCGCTGGGTTTGTGAAAAACCAAGCCATCTTTTGTGGCTCGCGGGAGGCGGAGCATCGGTGGCTCTGGTCCTGATATCATGCGGCACCACTTCACGCACGATGATGGCTCCGCCCAGCATCCCGGGGGCTACTTTCATCGGCTCGGGCGAGTGCGCGGAGTGCCATGCAAAGGTGGCCCGCGACTTCCGCACCGCTGACCATGCGAAACTTCAAGCCAAGGGCAAGAATGCCGCGGACATGGGTTGCGAATCCTGCCACGGACCGGGCAGCAAACACAAGGAAGCCGGCGGCGGCGCGGGTACCATCGTCAATCCCAAGAAATCCCCGGCAACCTGTTTCCAATGCCACCTCGACAAAAAAGCCGAGTTCATGCTGCCCTACAGCCACCCCCTGCTCGCCGGCAAAATCACGTGCGGCGATTGCCATGACCCGCACAAGGGCTCGGCCCACAAGGGCGGCGGCACCCAGATCACCGGCAAAAACGACACCTGCTTCAAGTGCCACACCCAGCAGCGCGGACCATTTGTGTTCCGGCACAATGCCGTGCGCGATGGCTGCACCACCTGCCACAACCCGCACGGCTCCGTGAATCAGAAAATGCTCACCGAACGCAACTCAAACCTGTGCCTGAAATGCCACTTCCAACGACAGATGAACGGCCCTGGCGTGGATGAGATCCAGATCGGCAGCAGAGTCCACGGAAACGTCAAACTCGGCACGGGTGCCTGCTGGTCGGGAGGCTGTCACGAAGGCGTCCATGGTTCGAACGTGAGCAACCATCTCCGCAACTAACATCCAATCCTTTTCTTTCATGAAACGCACCACTCTCAACGGAAAGACCGGCAAGCACACCATGATCCGGCTTGGCTGCGCCACGGCATGCTGCGTGCTGTCGCTACAGGCTTTCGCCAAAGACGGCATGGCCAAGCAAGATGAACCGGCCGCAGAGGAATCGCCCGCCAATTGGATCGACTTCACATTGGGTTATGCGTCTGTCACCGGCAGAGACGCCACCTTCCAAAGCCGCGCGCGTCAGAACGATGATTTCTACGGCGGCCTTTCGTCGCTGCGCTGGGAGAAGGAAATGGACGATCTGACATTTCTCATCGAAGGTCACGCGTTGTTCGGGATGGCGGACTATGACATCACCCTGGGAGTCCCGAAAAAGGATGTCGGCTACGTGAAGGGCGGCTTCCGCCAGTTCCGCACCTGGTATGACAGCACCGGCGGTTATGTCCCGGGGATTGCCGGCGGATGGATCCCGCTTTATGGGGACGATGAACTATCCGTGGATCGCGGCGAGCTTTGGTTCGAAGCCGGACTGCGCAAGGAACACGTCCCGGAAATAACCTTCGGCTACTCGCACGAATGGCGTGACGGCACCAAGGACTCCACAGCGTGGGGTCAAAGCGTCCCGCTCGGACCCTCAGGATGGAACTATGGCATCGTTCCAACACTCAACTACATCGACGAACGGCGTGACACCTTCCGTCTCGATATCACCCATACCCTTGGCAATACCGATCTCGGTTTGGGGCTGCGCTATGAGTCGGTGAGGAATGATGATACCCTGATCATCCACCAACAACCGGGCGCGGAGTTTGCCTGGGATGACCTGACCAGCAAGCAGCGCAATGTTTATGATTCCGATTTGTTCAGTGCGCATATCTTCAGCGAAACCCGCATCAACGACCGGATGCTCATGAGTTTCGGCTATTTCCACACCACCATGGATACCGATACCAACGGCAGTTCCCGCATCGTGGTGGACCGGGATGGCACCCGCTCATACAATGATCACGCTTTCGACACCTTGTCGGGCGGAGGGCAGCTTTCCCTCAACGTGGCCAATGCCAACTTCTGGTGGAATCCCATCGACAATCTGGTGATTGTCCCGTCCTTCCGCGCCGAGTGGGAAGACACCAGCGCGTCCTCGGATTTCTTCAATGGGGAACACATCCGGGATGCCAGCGATTCCGATACCAACCAACTCACCGAGCAGCTCGAAATTCTGTACACCGGCTGGGAAAATCTCGAGCTCTATTCCAAGGTTGAATTGTCACAGACCAACGGCGACATCTCGTATCACAATATCAATTACGACGCCGATAACAGCAGCTTCCACTTTCAGTCATCGGACATCACGCAGGAAAAATACATGGTGGGCGCCAATTGGTATCCGCTGCAAGGCTTGAGCGTGGCCGCCCAGTATTACCATAAAAACTTCAACGAGGATTATGACAACTCATACCAATACGATGCGTCCAAGTGGACCGATTTCGATGCCCATCTCAAGAACTACAACTGCAGCACCGATGACGCGAATCTCCGCCTGACCTGGCGCGCCATGCCCAACCTCACCCTCGTCAGCCGCTACGATTATCAACGCACGACCATGGAAAACCGGGCCTACACCTTCAACCCGGGTGATGATCCACAGGTGATCACAAACCTCGCCCAGAGCGCCGAGATCACCCGCCACATCTTCAGCCAGAGCGTGAACTGGCTGCCGGTCAGCCAGGCTTATGTGCAAGGCTCTATCAGCTATGTGCGCGCACACACGAACACCCCCGCCGACAAATACGCCCCGCAGCGGGTGACCGACTCGAACAACGACTACGTGACGGCCAACGTGACGGTGGGTTACGCACTGGACCAGAAGACCGATATCCGGGTTAGTTACACGTATTACTCTTCGAGTGACTTTGACATTCCTTACGAGTCGCCGGGCGTCCCCGGCTCCGTCCCCTACGGAACCGATTTGGAAGAACACGTTTTCTCCCTGTCCTTGAACCGCCGGATCAGCCCGCGCATGATCTGGAACATGGGCTACGGCTACTTCACCAGCAATGAAGGGACCACCGGCGGCCACAGCGACTTCTCCGCCCACATGGTCTCGACCGGCTTGCAAGTGCGCTTCTGATGTGCTGGATGATACCCCTCCGTATCAGGGTTTGCGGGCTGGTTTCGTGGACGGCAACCGTAGGATGAACGGTCGCAAAATGCACGCCGGCACCTCGCGTGCCGTGACGAGTCCGATGGTGATCTGAAATTTGATTTCAGGGAGTTAGAGGGACCTGCTTCTTCGCACACAACCGCGATACCAGGACGAAGAAAAACGGGATGAAGATCAGGTCGATGAAGGTGGCGGAAAGCAGGCCGCCGGTGACGGTGGTGCCGATGGCGTTCTGGGCCGCAGCGCCGGCACCCTTGGTCAGGGCCAGCGGCAAGGTGCCGAAGAAGAACGCCAGCGACGTCATGAGCACCGGGCGCAGCCGGATTCTAACAGCAGCCAGCGTGGCCTCCACCAGTTCATGCCCGTGAAGCATCTGGTCCTTGATGAACTGAATGATCAGGATGGCGTTCTTGGTGGAGAGGCCGACTGTTGTTAGAAGTCCGATCTGCAGATAGACGTCGTTAGGCAGGACCCGCAGCGTCACCGCCGTCACCGCCCCCACCAGTCCCAGCGGAATCATCAGCAGGTTGACAAAGGGAATCGTCCAGCTCTCATACAAAGCCGCCACACTGAGGAACACAACTAACAGCGAGATGGCATACAGCGCCGGTGCCTGTGCGCCGGCTTTCTTCTCCTCGTAGGAAAGACCGGTCCACTCGTAACCGATGCCCGGCGGAAGCTGCGCCGCCATGCGCTCCATTTCGGCCATCGCCTCGCCGGTGCTGACCCCGGGCACGGCCTGCCCCATGATCTCGACGGACGGGATGCCGTTATAGCGTTCGAGGCGCGGCGATCCATATTGCCAGCGGGCGCTGGCAAAGGAGGAAAACGGCGCCATCTCGTCACGGTTGTTTCTAACATACCATTTGTTGATATCCTCCGGCAGCATCCGGTATTCCGCGGCGGCCTGCAGAAAGACCTTCTTGACCCGGCCGTTTTGGATGAAGTCGTTGACGTAGGAACTGCCCCAAGCCGTGGCCAGCACGCTGTTGATATCATTGAGTGAGACGCCCATGGCACCGGCCCGCGTGTCATCGATGTCCAGCTTGAACTGCGGCGAGTCATCCTGGCCGTTGGGACGCACCAACATCAATTTCGGGTTTTGCATGGCCATGCCTAACAATTGGTTGCGCGCCGCCATCAATTGCGTGTGTCCCAGCCCGCTGCGATCCTGCAACATGAAGTCAAACCCGTTGGCCTGCCCGAGTTCGTTCACCGCCGGTGGAGAAATGGCGAATGCCATGCCATCCTTGATTTGTGAGAAGGCCCCCATGGCTCTGGCAGCCAGGGCGGGTGCCTTCAATTCGGGGGCCTGGCGCAGCTTCCAGTCCTTGAGCCGCACGAAGGCCAGCCCCATGTTCTGGCCGCGCCCGGCATAACTGAAGCCCGCCACCGTAATGACCGAAGTCACCGCTGCTTGTTCATTTTTCTCAAAATGCTGTTCGATCTGTTGCATCACCTTGACCGTGCGTTCCAGCGTCGCCCCGGCCGGCAACTGGACTATACAAATGATGAACCCCTGATCCTCATCCGGCAGGAAAGCGGTGGGCAGCCGCAAAAACAGGAAACCCATGCACGCCACGATCGCACCGTAAAGCGCCAGATACCGCAGCGGCTTGCCGAAGGATCGACTCACTATCGATTCATATCGCGAGCGACTGAAGTTGAAACATGCGTTGAACACGCGGAAAAACCCCTTGAACCAGCCGGCTTCACCCGCAGTGTGCCCTTTCGCCACTGGCTTGAGCAGGGTGGCGCACAGCGCCGGGGTCAGCGTCATGGCCAGCACCACCGAAAGGATCATCGCGGAAATGATCGTGATGGAAAACTGACGGTAAATGACCCCGGTGGATCCCCCGAAAAACGCCATCGGTATGAACACGGCTGTTAGAACGGTGACTATGCCCCACAGCGCGCTGGTGATCTGGCCCATGGATTTGATCGTCGCCTCCTTGGGTGGCAACCCTTCCTCGGTCATGATCCGCTCCACGTTCTCCACCACCACGATGGCATCGTCAACTAACAGTCCGATGACGATGACCAGGGCGAACATGGTGAGCGTGTTGATGGAAAAACCGCTGAGCGACAGAACCCCGAAGGTGCGTAACAAAACAACCGGCACCGCGATGGTCGGGATCAACGTGGCGCGGAAGTTCTGCAGGAAGAGGAACATGATGATAAACACCAGGCAGATTGCCTCGACCAGGGTCTTGACCACCTCTTCGATGGAGATTTTGACAAACGGAGTGGTGTCGTAGGGGTAAACCACCTTCATCCCGGCGGGAAAGTATTTGGACAGTTCCTCCATCTTCGCCTTGATCCGCGTGGCGGTCTCCAGCGCGTTGGCGCCGGAGGCCAACCGGATCGCCATGGCTCCCACCGGCTTGCCTTTGAAGAAAGACTGAACATCGTAGTTCTCGGTGCCGATCTTGCACTCGGCCACATCCCGCAGCTTGACCGTGGATCCGTCGCTGTGCGTGCGCAGGATCACCGCATCGAACTGATCCGTGGTCTGCAGCAGCGTCCGCGCATTGATGGTCGCGTTCAACTGCTGCCCGTGCTTGGCGGGGCTGCCACCAAACTGGCCCGCCGAAACCTGGCTGTTCTGCGCCTGCAGCGCGACCATCACATCATTGGAGGTCAGCCGGTAGTTGTTCAACTTGTTAGGGTTCAGCCAGATCCGCATGGCGTTCTGGGACCCGAACACCTGCATTTCCCCCACCCCTTCGAGCCGGCTGACAATCTCCTGGACGTTGGACACCAGATAGTCAGTTAGATTGTTGCGGTCCATGGAACCATCCTCGGAGACCAATCCGACCAACAGCAGGAAGTTCTTGGTGGACTTGACCACTGAGATCCCCTGCCGCTGCACGATCTGGGGCAACAGCGGGGTGGCCAGTTGCAGTTTGTTCTGCACCTGCACCTGGGCGATGTTCGGGTCGGTGCCGGCCTTGAACGTCAGGTTGATGGCCACGGCCCCGGCGGAGTCGCTGCTCGACGACATGTAGATCAGGTTGTCGAGGCCGTTGAGTTTTTGTTCGACCACCTGGGTCACGGTATCCTGCACCGTCTGGGCGGAGGCCCCCGGATACATGGCGTTGATGGTGATCTGGGGCGGGGCGATCGGCGGATACTGGGAGACCGGCAGGGTGCGGATGGCCAGCAACCCCGCCAGCATGATCATGATGGCGATCACCCAGGCAAAGATCGGACGGTTGATGAAAAAGCGCGGCATGAAGAATCTCCTTTATTTCTGGTCGGCGGCGGGTGCGGTCGCCGCCGGAACCGCCGCCGGCGGGTTGCCAAATGGCACCGCTTTCACGGGGGTTTCCGGCCGCGCTTTCTGCAGTCATTCCACAATCACCCG
>JAPLUJ010000162.1 GCA_026397695.1 Verrucomicrobiota bacterium
ATAAATCTGGGTGGTCGTGAGTTGCTCGTGGCCGAGCATTTCCTGGATATATCGGATGTCCGCGCCGCCTTCGAGCATTCCTGTGGCGCACGAGTGCCGCCACAAATGGGACGACCCCGGGATTTTCACCCCGGCCTTTTTCATCAGCCCTGCAACCCAGTTGCCGATATAGGCGGGACTGAAGCGCGTGCCGTAGCCGCTGAGGAAAAGCGCAGTTTCGGCGGGCAGATGGGCGAAGAGCGGCCGGACTTCCGCGAGGTATTTCTCCAGCCACCACGCGGCGCGTTCCCCAACCGGCAGCAGGC
The DNA here is from genome assembly GCA_026397695.1 of Verrucomicrobiota bacterium. Taxonomy (GTDB): domain Bacteria; phylum Verrucomicrobiota; class Verrucomicrobiia; order Verrucomicrobiales; family Akkermansiaceae; genus Luteolibacter. The sequence goes on from JAPLUJ010000162.1 coordinate 306, forward strand.
GGCTCTTGCCGGCCTTGCCCTTGCGCACCAGCAGGGTACGGGCGGAGGGATCGAAATCGCCGTGGTCGAGACGGGTCATTTCCGTGCGCCGCACGCCGGTGGCATAGAAGAGTTCGAGGATGGTGCGGTCGCGCAGGCCGAAGGGATCGGCGGTGTCGGGCAGGGCTAACAGCCGCCGGATTTCGTCATCGCCTCTATGGGGTCCTCGCATGGTAACATATATATCTTGACACGGCCGGAATTCCGGGCAGGATTAGCGCATGGTGAGACCCTCGCGATTCGAGTATGCGGGCGCGGTCTATCATGTGATGCCTGTGTGTTTAGGCTCGGTCCATGGGCTTCAATATGCTATCTGATAGACCGCCATCCGCATGGGGGACGGCAAGGACACACATTACGGCGGTGATTTCCACGGCGGCACGAGACCGGAACTTTCTTCTTCCCACCCGACCGCTATCCTTGCGTCTCGGGCCGCGGTCGAGGGGCCGCGGGTGGCGCAGCTGGCGCTGGCACCTCTATCCGATTTCCGCTCCCGGGCAGACTCTCGTGGGTCCATATCGAGAAATGTCAGGTTAGGTTTTATCACGGCTCTCATTAAGTTGCCGTTCCAATGCCGACACTGTTTCCATCAAACTCCGGAAGGGCGGCGGCGGGGAAAGAAACATGTCCCGCATTGCAAGATAATCCCTTTCCAGTTCTGCCAGGCGGAAATCAGGTGGCACGAGACGGAAACTGCCCGGGGTGGCCAAATCATACCGCGCCCAACTTGCCGCAAAAAACCGGCTCTTCCAATCCGCGACCCGCCGCCGCAAATCGTCGCGGGCCAATGCGCGTTCACTGACCGGATGCCGTGCCAATGCCGCCATGTCGGAGTAATGCCGTGAGAACCGGTCGCGGAGAGGTTTTGCGGGATCCCGGTGGTGTTCCGCGTGCAGGATCGTCGCCTTTTCCCAAAACGTCCGCTCCAGTTCCAGCGTCACCACTTCGCAGTGGAAATCCCCGAATTGTTTCGAAAACTCCTCGGCCACCCAGGGCCGGACCAGGTGGCTGCCCACGGGCCTTTGGTCTGTTAGCGCTCCGAACTCCATCTTCACGTAGCGCGGCAGATACTCGAAACCCGTCGGCAAGCCTGACGGATAATGAAACAAAACGACCGGGGAACCGGTGGCGCCATCCACCTCGAACTTCATCCATGCCTGCCCATCGCGTCGGTTCCCGGCTTCATCGGGTCATGCCTCCGCCAGTTGGCGGAAAATCGGATGCATCCACGCGGGTGCCAGCGAGATGTCTTTCAGCAACTGCCGCCGTGCCATGACAGGCAATGTGTGCTTGAGATGGTCCATGCGGGCGGTAGTGATGTGGAGCTCTCCCAGGTGCCGCAGGGCCTGCATCAGCAATCCGCTCAAACGTCCCGCCGCCGCCATGTTGCGCGGCGTCGTGCGGCGCAACTGGATTTCCTGCTGTCCGACTTTGACCGTCCGCGACGCGCCATCGGTCAGGAAAACCACCTTGGCCGGGATTTGCTCGGACAATCCCAGCAGATTGGCGGCATAAGCACCAGCGGGCTGCAGCCGGATGCGGTCTTTCCCTGCCAACGCCTTGGCCACCTTCCCGATGTCCGGCGACAGGATCCCCAGCTCCGCGTGCTCGCGTGGATACTCGTAAAGCCCCCGCGCCAAGCGGCGGATGGTGCCTTTCATGACGAGACGCGACAAACCCTTGTCCACCGCATTGCGGCCTCCGATATCCAAAAACTCATTGGGAGTGAAGACCGAACCCCTACCCCCGCCATAGATGCGGCTTATCAGCTTGGAATCAATGGTTTTCATTCAATTTGACTCTACGAATCGGCAGAAAAACTACCCTGTTTTCCTGACATGACAAGCCCTTAGAATTTCCAGCACGACCGGCCCAAGACAGCGATCATTACCAACGCCACCCCCACGGCCAGATGCCGGTGCCCAACGAAAACCCCGGCGAGCTGTTAGTTCATGCCGATGCCGACACCCTCGACAATGACAAGGCGCCGGACGAAAAACTTTCCTCTTCCCTCCAAGCCGCCGATCCGCTATCAGCCATTCAAGCAATGACCGCCGTCTTGTCAGTACCTGAACCAACACTTGAACCGCCAGAATGCGGTGGCAGGGACCCCGGCGATGGCGACTCCGACCCCGGTTGCGGGTCGCTCCGGCGTCCGACGCGTCCCAGGGCTCCGGGACCCCGGAATACCGGTAACAGACTGACCCGCAAACAGTTAGGTGAAGATCGTCCTAACGGGAAAATGAACCATGTAGCTGACTACGGGTACAGGTACTATGACCCGTTGACCGGCAGGTGGCCGTCAAGAGACCTGATCGGGGAAAAGGGCGGGTTGAATTTGTATGGATTCGTTTCAAATCAACCGATATCACGATTTGATTCTCATGGCAATAAAATTTGGACACCTAACACACAGCAAGAACTCGGAGGTGTAAATAACTCGGATACCTACGGGGATTCAAGTTATAATGAGCAAGACTTTGGCAGCAATAAAGCCGCAGCCGGTATAGTAATTGGCTATCTCAAGACAAAGAATTGCACAAATCCCCGAATGATTAGAATAGCAGGGTCTGTATTTCATCCATCAGAAGGCAAGGAGAATGACATGCCATTCCTCAATAGCTTCTTGACCGGTCACGTTAATGCTGTTGTCAAAGCTACCGCATCTGCAGCATCTGTTGTCCTCGAAAATGTGGCATTAGGGGAGAATACATTTTATTTTGGTGATGTAGGAGGCATGACATTTGCTATCGCTATTCGGGTAAATCTCACGACAACTGGATCTCAGGCAAAAATTACAGCAGTAGTTAGCGTAATGCCAACAGCTGACCCCACCATAACTCCAATAGGTAACGGAGTTTTTTCTGGTGGATATGACGGCAGGCATCTTGGCATTGATTGGAACAATACATCGGGCTCATCGGTCGGTGCAATTACGGCCAAGGCCAGTGTCAAGTTGAAATCAAAATGTTG
>JAPLUJ010000277.1 GCA_026397695.1 Verrucomicrobiota bacterium
ACCCATCAGGTAAGTCCGGGAATGCCCGGGTACAGAGCAGAATCCTCCGGTTCGATTCCGCATTACATATATTGTAACAAGTTGTAATGGGGTGGATTTGGGGGTGGTTCGGCTGGAATTCGGTTATCAAGATCCATCGACAAACGGATTTCAGCGGTTAGCATATGGCCATGCGTTTGACGATATCGCTGTTCCTTGGTCTCAGTTTTGGCGCATTAGGCGCGCATGATTCGGTTGCATCGCCAGAGCCGCCGGCGAAAGAAAGCCCGCCTGCCAAGCCAGCCGCGCCTACCAAGCCTGCGGAACCGGTCGTGCGCGAATTTTCTATCGGGATCAACGGCAACAACGTCCCCTACAAAGTCACGACCGGGAAAATCCAACTCAAGCAGGACGATGGCAAGGCGAAGGCCTCGATTTTCCACGTCAGTTACGAGCGCACCGATGCGAAGGAGTTGCCGCAGCGCCCGGTTTTATTCGCGTTCAACGGCGGCCCCGGATCGTCGGCGGTATGGCTGCACATCGGCATGCTCGGGCCCAAAATCATCAAGCTTCCAGGCAATGGGACCACGGCACCGTTACCGCCGGCCCGCGTCGAAGACAATCCACTGAGCATTCTGGATGTGTGCGATCTGGTGTTCGTGGATCCGGTTTCCACCGGATACAGCCGGGCCGAAAACGACACCAAGCCCGCTGATTTCCACGGCCTCAATGAGGACATCGAATCCGTCGGCGACTTTATCCGGCGCTGGATCACCGAACACGAACGCTGGGCATCGCCCAAATATCTGTTAGGAGAATCCTACGGTGGAGTCCGCGCGGCGGGCCTTGCCCATCATCTGCAATCGCGTTACGGCATGAGTCTCAATGGCGTGGTTCTGTTGTCGTCGTTGCTGGATTTCGCGACGCTCCAGACGTCTCCGGGCCATGACCTCGGCTGCATGGTCTATCTGCCCTCGTTCACCGGTGCCGCGCATTTTCACCAGAAAATCAAGGGCGACCGGGATGCTCTAATCAAGGCAAGCACGGAGTTCGCCTTCGGCGGATATGCCACGGCATTGATCCAGGGAAACGCGCTGGATCCCGCAACCCGCATGGCGGTGGCCGCCAAGTTGGAGTCCTTCACCGGAATTCCGGCGGCGATCTGGATCAAGCATGACCTGCGCATCGATCCCGGATTTTTCCGTGGCGAGTTGCTCCGTGCCGAAGGCAAGGTGCTCGGCCGCTTCGATGCCCGTGTCGCATGGGATAGCACGGACAAATCCGCGCCGACCCCGGAATACGACCCTTCCTACTCGCTGGCCTACGGCGTGTTTTCCACGGCCATGATGGATTACCTCGGGCGCGAATTGGGATATAAAGAGGACCAACCGTATGAAATTCTCACCGGCAAAGTCAACCCGTGGCGCTGGAACGCCAACAACCAGGTGGTCAACCTCGGCACACGCCTGGCTGCTGCCATGCGTGACAATCCCCATCTGCGCGTGCTGGTCATGGGCGGCCGCACGGACCTCGCCACACCACCCGAAGGCGTGGCCTACTCGCTCCGTCATATGTTGGATATGCCGGACGGCGCACGCGCCAACATCACCAACACCCGCTATGAGGGCGGTCACATGTTCTATCTGAATCCGCCCGATCTGGCGAAAACCCGCGCGGACCTGGTGAAATTCATCCAGGCTGGTAATCCCTGATGGTGATCACAGCAGATGGGAGAACATGGCGTCGCGCAACTTGGGTTCAAACCATGTGCTCTTGGGCGGCATGATGCCGCCGGCGTCGGCGATTTCCATCAGATCCCCGATGCCCGTCGGGAACATCGAAAACGCGCAGGCAAACTCACCGGTGTCCACCCGCTTTTGCAGTTCGTCCGTGCCGCGGATGCCGCCAATGAACGCAATGCGCTGGCTGGTGCGCGGATCGTCGATGTCAAACAACGGGCCTAACACCTCCGCCTGCAACAACGAAACATCCAGCAAATCCATGGCGGATTTGCCGCAGGTGAATTCCGCGCGGAACGCCAATCCATACCAGGAGCCTGCCAGATAGAAACCCAGTTGATGCTTGGCAATGGGTGACGCGGGGCTGTCTGGCGTAACTACAAACACGCGGGCCAGGGCGTCGAGAATTTCCGTCGGCGACTTGCCATGCAAATCCTTGAGCACCCGGTTGTAGGGCAGGATCCTCATCTGGTCATGCGGAAAAATCACGCTCAGAAATCCGGTGCTGCCTCCCCTACCCCGCCGCCTCTGATAGATACGCGCCGCCGCCGCGCTGCGGTGATGCCCGTCGGCAATGTACAGTGCGGGCAGTTGCGCGAACCCGGCCTGCAACCACGCGATGTCCGCCGCGTCCGCCACCGGCCACGAACTATGGCGCACGCCGTCGGGCGCGGTGAAATCAATTTCCGGTGCGCCCGCCGTGATCCGGCCGACCCACGCGTCAATGGCCGGCACCGCCCGGTATGTTAGAAACACCGGGCCGGTCTGCGCGTCTAACGCTTCAATGTGGCGCACCCGGTCGTCCTCCTTGTCGGGACGGGTCAGCTCATGGCGCTTGACGATGCCCCGCTCGACCTCGGCGCAGCTCGCGAGGGCGACGAAGCCGGTCTGGGCGTGGCCGTGCGCCTCCTGCCGGTAGAGGTGGAAGAGGGGGCGGGCGTCGCGGACAAGATGCCCCTCGGACTGGAGGCGGCGGAGGCGCGGTCGCGCACCATCGGGCAAACCCCCTGCCTCATCGTGAAACGCTACGACCGCCAGTCTGCGGCTGGCGAACCGGTGCGGCGCTTGCACCAGGAGGACTTCTGCCAGGCCATGGGGTTCCCGCCGGCCCGCAAATACCAACAGGAGGGCGGCCCCTCGCTGCGGGATTGCTTCGCGCTGAT
>JAPLUJ010000336.1 GCA_026397695.1 Verrucomicrobiota bacterium
GCCGCGGTGGCCGCAGCCGACCACACGATGGTCACGCCCACACCAGCGGCCTGGATGCCCAACTGCATGCCGGCGGATTTCACCGCGCCCAGCCCGCCAAGCCAGGATTGGCCGAAAAACGCTAGCAACAGCGTGCCGAATATGCCACCCACCCCGTGTACCGCAAACACATCGAGCGAATCGTCGATATGCAACTTTTCCCGGATCAGACTGACGGTGAAATAACAAGCCACCGCAGCCATCGAACCTATCAGGATGGCGCCCGCCGGACCAACGTCACCCGATGCGGGGGTGATCGTGGCCAGTCCCGCCACCAGCCCCGTCACCAGTCCGATCAAGCCGACCTTGCCGTTGCGGAGGCGCTCTAACAAGCACCAGACGAGCGCTGCGGAGCAGGCCGACAGATGCGTCACCAACAGGGTCATGCCGGCCGCCCCGCTGGCAGTGAGCTGACTGCCCGCGTTGAAACCGAACCATCCCACCCACAACATCGCCGCTCCCACAAAAACCATGCCCGGATTGTGCGGTTGGTGCGGATGCTCGGGAAAACCACGACGCCGACCTAACAGAATGGCCAGCACCAGCGCCGACACCCCGGCGGTGGTGTGGACCACGATCCCCCCGGCGAGGTCCTTGACGCCCATCACCTGCAGCCAACCGCCGCCCCACACCCAGTGGGTCACCGGCACGTACACCAAGACCAGCCACAGCGCCGAAAACATCAGCATGGCCCCGAATTTCATGCGCTCGACCACCGCGCCGACATAGAGACCCGGTGTGATGATCGCGAAGGTCATTTGAAACATCACAAACAGCGCCTCCGGCACATGGGTGCCCGGTGCGACGGTGTCCGGGGTGATGCCCTTGAGGAAAGCCGCGTCCAGATTGCCGATCCAGCCACCGTCACCCTTGAAGGCAAGACTGTACAGACCCGCCACCCACAACAGCGACGCCATGCAGGCAATGCCTGCGCACTGCGCCATCACCGACAGCACATTCCTCGCCCGCACCAAGCCGCCGTAAAACAACGCCAATCCGGGCATTGTCATGAACAGAACCAAGGCCGTGGCGGCAAGCATCCACGCCGTATGTCCGGAATCCACCGCTACCGCAGTCTCCCCCGCCTGACTCATCATGGTTCCAAGGGCGGTCACGCCGAGCACACCATGACCCGTTTTGAAAGTGTATGAACAACGATGCATAGGCGCTTTTCAAAGCAGAATTAATTCCATTATCTCGGGAAAATCAGGACAACAACCCGCGCGTGCCCCTTGCTCATACGGCCCATGTTGACTCAGCTCATCAACCAACCACTGTTACCAATCCACGGTGATGCCCGCGTAGAGGCCGGGTCCCGCGCCTTGGACCACGGAGCCCCAGCCGTTGTAGAGTTCGTAGTTTGCATCGAAGACGTTCTCGAGACGGGCGTGGAGTTTGACCCTGTCCGTCACCTGATAGGACCCGTAGATCCGGGCGATGGTGTAGGCGTCCAGCGGATTGCCGTTCCATGAGTGGGCGGAGAGATGAGTGGCCCCGATGCCGATGAGTGACTTGGCAGTCGGCTTCCAATCGAGCGAGGCGGTGACGGCATTGCGCGGCAGCCCTGCGTTTGGCAGGCTTGCGTGGAGGTAAGTCCAGGCGAGACGGTAGCTCAGCGCCTTGTCCATCCAGGAGCCGCGCAGGCCGACTTCAAGCCCGTCGGTGGTGGAATCTCCGGCCATGTTGTCAGGCGGCTTGGGCATCCAGTCCGGCGGTCCGCTAGGCGGATAGAAGATCTGATCGGTGATGCGGTTTTGAAACCAGGTCACTTCCAGCGTGTGGTGAGCGCCGATTTTCTGTTCGATGCCGAGGTCCCAGCCGATCGAGGATTCGGCGTTCAGGCCGGCATATCCCGGCGCATAACTCGAGCCGAAAAGTTCCATGTAGGTAGGTGCCCGGAACGAGGTGCCGATGCCGCCGCGGATGGCGGTGCCGGTGGCGGTGATGGTATGGATGGCACCCAGGCGCCAGGTGAGTTCGTCGCCAAACGCGTCGTAATCCTCCCAGCGCAGCGAGGCAGTGGTGGTTAGATGGTCGAGCACATCCCACTCGAGGGTGGCGTGAGCGCCGTAGCGGGTGCCCCGCTGGTTAGCGCTGATGGCGCTTGCATAAGTGTCCTGATGATAGAACGCGCCAGCTAACAACCGGAGGTTGTCCGTGAGGGTGATCTCATGATCGGTGGAGATGTTGCCGGCGCGCAGTTCGGAGAAGTAGCTTCCCCGCGCGGGCAACCCGGTCATCCAGTCATCGTAGGTATAGCTCTGGTCGTAGCTTTCCTGATAGTAGCCAGCATGGAAGCGCGCGGTCCAGCGGTCCGAGATTCTGCCGATGGCATAAATGGTGCCGAGGGCCGTGTTCACGCTGCTGTCGCTGTCCCTGCTGAACATGGTGTCCAGATCCTGGCCGCGCGCATCAAGTCCCCGAAAGGTGGTGCCGATGGTCCACATGGGATTGATTTTCCCTTCCACGCGCAGCGCGGTGTTGCCTTGCTGGTAGTGGTTGTGCGGGGCGTCGTTGTCAGTTTCCGCGTAACCTCCTGACAGGTAGTAGGAGAGGTCACCGGACTGGCCTTGGAACATGCCATGGGCGGCGAGCGAATTGAAGGAACCTGCTTCAAAGGTGGTGGCTCCGCGGGGTTTGCCGGAGCCATGGGGTGTTTCCATCCAGAGCACGCCGCCAATCGATTCGCCGCCGTAGATGGCGCCTTGCGGGCCGCGTAGTAACTCGATGTTGCCCACGTTATAGGTGTTGGCTCCACCGAGAATGTTCCCGAGCTGGTTGTTGGAATCGCTGAGGCGCATGCCATCGATGACGACTTGCGCATACTGCGTGGTGGTGCCGCGGATGAACAGGGAGCCGGGGGCGCCGGTTTGTCCGCTGGTCGAGGTGGAAATCACGCCGGGCACTTCATTCAAGGCGTCGCGAAGTTGATGGATCCCCCGGTCTTGCAGTTCCGCCGGGTCTAACACCGTCACGGCGGACGTGACGGTGGAGGCTTTTTGCGGAATCCGCAGCGCGGAGACGACCAGCGGTTCGAGTTCGGCCTTGATTTCCTCCGCGTGGGCGGGGAGGTGGGCAAGCAGGGCGAGCAGTGCGATAGTGGCACTCCGGCGGGAGCCTCTCAGAGGCGTTGGGTGATGTAACATGTGGATATCATCAAGGTCTGTAGGTCGCAGACGGTTGAACAATCCCCCCGGGCTGGCTTTCTGGCTTACCGTTCTGCTCACGCAGTCTGGAATCACAGTGGCGATACCGCGTTGGAATTACACCAACTTCCCCATCAATTTCCTGCCCTGGCGAAGGGCTTCCCAAAGAGAGCCGGCCTTGCACCGACGGCGCGTAGTTAGGGGGCAGCCCGCCTACTGGCAAGGAGAATCAAAAAAATCAGAGGAATTGCGCATGGATTGAGGGATTTGAGCAATTGGCGGCATGGATTTTGCGTGAGCATTTCTTGCTACTTGACGCGGGGGGCTGGCGGGTTTTTGCTTCCGCCATGTTCCGGGAGGTCCTGAAGTCAAAACTGCATCGCGCGATGATTACGCACGCGAATGTCGATTATGCAGGCAGCATCGAGATTCCGGCGGATCTGATGGCGGCGGCGGATTTGTGGGCCGGCGAAAAGGTGTTGGTGGCCTCCATCACCACCGGCGCGCGTTTGGAAACCTACGTGCTTGAAGGCCAACCCGGCACCGGTAAAATCCTGATCAACGGTGGGGCCGCTCATTTGATCAAGGCCGGGGAGCGGGTCGCCGTCATGGCCTTCGCCCTGGCGGAAACGCCGGTGACCCCGAAAATCCTGCTGTTCGACGAGAACAACCAAGTGATTGACGGCGGTCCGATTCCGTGTTAGCACGTGCGCCCATGAAACGCGCATCGGCCTTTTCCTCAGTCATCGTTTTGGGTCTCGCGGCCTGCGATACCATGAACCGGCCCATCACCAGCGGGGACTTTGATCCGCTCCGCCCGCCGGGCAGCGGCAGCTACTCCACCATCAAGGCCAGCGGGTCTTTTGTGGCGGGACAATTCGTGCGGGCGGCGGTGAACAACACGGCGTTTTTCAAAACCCGTCCGAAGGGCGACGCGGATGCCGACAAACTTCTCACCCGCGGCACCTCGATGAAGGTGATTTCCCACGGCGATAGTTATGTTAAGGTCGAACTGGACAGTGGCGAGGTCGGCTTCGTGCCGGCTGTCATGCTGGAGGACCCGAACGCCGCGCAGGGAGGCTCCGTCACCCATCCGGGTGAATTCCAAATATACCCTCCGTTGGATGGAAACGGCCAACCATTTCCTGCCGTGGCTCCCACCGAGAAGCCGCCTGAAGGGGCGATTCCCACGGTGATCGATCCGGAGGCACCTGCCGAGCCCGGGCTGA
>JAPLUJ010000563.1 GCA_026397695.1 Verrucomicrobiota bacterium
ATTAATTACACGCAAGTAGGCTCATAATCTCCAGACCTGACCCCGCGTTTGACCAGCAGACACGGGATTTTCCCGCATCCGCTGGCACCACAAGCAGGCTTATTTGCAGCCGCAGGAAGCGCATGCTTCCTTGACCGCCTTTTCGACCGCCTCACGGCTTTCGCCGGTGCGTTTCTGAATGCGGCCTAACAATTCGTCGCTCTTGCCTTCGACATATTGGAGATCGTCGTCGGTTAGCTTGGCCCATTTTTGTTTGAGCTTGCCCTTGGTGATGTTCCAGTCGCCTTTGATTTCGAGTTTGGTCATGGTATTGTGTTTTCAGGTTAGATTGCCAGCCCGGGTGGCACCGAATGTGTTCGTGCCGAAGGCTGACAGATCGAACCTACGCCCATTACTATTTCCGTGCTATGGGGACTATCCCTACCGGCGGTGGCAAACTCCATCGCCTCACTCTGGGTGTCCATGAGTTGCTCGATGAGTTTGAGGTTGGCAGGGGTAGTCACGATCCATTCCCGGTACCTGTCACTCTACACGCCCAGCCGGTTTCTCCAACGGGGTCAACACCCCATGGTTTCAACCGCTGGGCCAACCTACTGTCATTCAGTCATTAGTCATTTAGTGAAGATCACCACCATGAAATCCTGTCTCTGCCTGCTCCCATCGTTGGTCGTCTTCCTGTTCACAGGCACCGGGTGCTCCACCAATCCTCAACCACTCGTTTCCCAGCAAAAGGCTGGTTTGGGCAATGTGTCGTATTGGAGAGGCGACGGCATGGTCGGCCGCCCTGCGGTCCGCATCAGTATTTCCGAGCAGCGCGCCTACTTTTACAAAGGAGGGCAACTCGCCGGCATGTCGCTCATTTCATCGGGGCGTGAAGGGCACGACACGGTTACAGGCAATTTTCACGTCATCCAAAAAGACAAAAACCATGAGTCCTCACTGTTTGGAGAATACGCTGATGCGAACGGTAAAGTCATTCAGAAAGACGTGGACACGGTTACAGACACCATGCCCCGGGGTGCCCATTACAATGGAGCAAAGATGTCGAACTTCATGCGGATCATCGCCGGAATTGGAATGCATGAGGGCTTCCTGCCAGGCTACCCAGCCTCGCACGGCTGCATCCGAATGCCTGCATTCATGGCGGAGGCGTTTTTTCGTTCCGTGGCAATAGGGACGCCGGTGTGCATCCATCTTTGAGAAGGCATTCAGCAACCCTCGTGGTCAGTCAGGCTTGTGCCATGCTCGCTTTGAAATGAGCGGCAATGATCGTCGACTTGTGCTGCCACACGCCGGCCGGTGAATACCAAACCTCTTCAGGCTCAAATCCTACCAAGTAAGAACATAATTAATTACACGCAAGTAGGCTCATAATCTCCAGACCTGACCCCGCGTTTGACCAGCAGACACGGGATTTTCCCGCATCCGCTGGCACCACAAGCAGGCCTATTTGCAGCCGCAGGAAGCACATGCTTCCTTAACCGCCTTTTCGACCGCTTCACGGCTTTCGCCGATGCGTTTCTGAATGCGGCCTAACAATTCATCGCTCTTGCCTTCGACGTATTGGAGATCGTCGTCGGTTAGCTTGGCCCATTTTTGTTTGAGCTTGCCCTTGGTGATGTTCCAGTCGCCTTTGATTTCGAGTTTGGTTATCTCGTGCCCACCCAACTGGTGGAAATGTGGCTGATCCGCAAGTCGCGGTTTTGAAGCGCTTGAATCATCCTGCGGGCATTAGGTAAACACCCCATGGCAAGTGTCATGATCGTGCCATACCGTCAAGACGGTTGACGGATAATCGCTCAACCGCCAAAAAACGAAATAACATGAAAATCAAATTATTATGTCCGTCCGTGCTGTTCGCAGCATCAAGTGTATTTCTCCTCACCGGCGTTTCAATGCGCGCATCCGAAACGGATGATCGCATTGAATCGGCGGCAGCAAAATCCCATGTCTATATGACTTACCTCAAGGATGACTCGATCCAGACCAAATCCAAGAACGGCGTGGTCACCCTCACCGGCACGGTGAGCGAGGGATTCCACAAGTCGTTGGCTGCGGACACGGTCAGCAGGCTTCCAGGCGTGAAGAGCGTGGACAACCAGCTTGTCCTGAAAGGTGAAACTACGATTGACAATGCCGACAGATGGTTGCAGATGAAGGTGGAAACCGCACTGTTATTCCACCGCAACGTCCATGCCACCAAGACCAAGGTGACCGCCCTGAATGGGACCGTCACCCTGAGCGGAGAAGCTTCTGACAGGACGGAAAAGGACTTGACAACCGCATACGCCGGAGATGCGGAAGGCGTCAAATTGGTGAAAAACGAAATGACCATTTCGACGACACCGCCGGAACCTCACCGGACACTGGGCGAGAAAATCGATGACGCATCGGTCACCGCTTTGGTCAAAGCCTCCCTGCTGGTCCATCTATCCACCAGTGCGATTGACACGAAAGTCGAAACGCGGGCAGGCGTTGTGACGGTGAGCGGCGTGGCCGGGAGTGCGGCGGAGAAGAAGCAGGTCACGAATCTGGCGGATGACATTCACGGCGTGGACAAAGTGGTCAACGAAATGACGATCAAGGAAAAATGACGTTTCCAAATCCGACATGAATTACCGCAGCGGCAGTCATCGGACTGCCGCTGCTTTTTTTGTGCCAACCGCCATCACCCAGTCCCAGTCACCTGTGAACAGATTTTACTCGGATGAACCGGTTTTTTGTTTCACGCGGGTGCGGCGCAGCTTGAAGCCCTGATAGAGCAGCGCCGTGGCGATCCAGACGAAGAGCGCGACAAACGGATAGGCGATGAGCCGGGGGAAAAGCGCGAGGAGAATCGCCAATCCCAGCAGCAATCCGCCAACTGCCACCGTGATGCGGGCTTCGACGGGTTCGATCACGCGGCGGCTGGTGAATGCCGCGCCAACGACATTGGCGATGCGGACTGCTCCGGCGGCGGCACGCCCGGAACTTCCGCCGCCACGGCGCAACACCGGTTGCGAACGGCGGGGCTGATTCGGCGCGCGCACCTTCTGTTTGGCGTCCAGGACTATTTCGGTCGCATGCTGCAAATCCCCGAGGAACATCGCCTCCATCGCACCCGCGAACGCCTCGTCCTCGACCACCACATCCATTTCGCAATTGCCAAACCAACTGGCAATGTTGAGATTGCTAGAACCGACCCGCGCCCAACGTCCATCGGCAACAGCCGTCTTGGCGTGCAACATCGGTCCGTTCCACTCGAAAACGCGCACTCCGGCCTCTAACAAGGCGCGATAACCCGCGCGGGACAACGGCTTGAGCAGCAGGATGTCCGTTGCGTTCGGCACCAGCAGGCGCACATCCACGCCGTCCCTCGCCGCCGACCTCAGGGCTTGCACATAACTGGTCATGCCCGCGTAGTAGGCATCGGTCAGCCAGAGGTGCTTTTTCGCAAGGCCTGCGATGAGTTGATCGACACGAAACATCCCTCCCGTGGACGGAATGCCCGCCACCACGCGCAGGGCGGCTGCACCTTGCGGTGCGATTGCGTCCGAACCGGCCAGATCCTCCGCTGGGATCGGTTCCCCGATCATCGCCCAGACCGTGGCGAAGGCCTGCTCCAGTTCGACCATGCAAGGCCCGCGCATCACGACCCCCGTGTCGCGCCATGCTTCGATATTCTTGTCAGGCTCGCCGGCCCACATACGCCCGATGCACAAGCCGCTGACAAATCCGATCTCGCCATCCACGCAAAGGGTCTTGCGATGGTCGCGGCTGAGCCAGCCAAACGGCGTGTCCCAGCGCGGCGGGTTATAACTACGCACTTCCACGCCTTCAATGCGCAGACGCTTCCAAAACCCTCGCGAGGCGGTTCCCACGCCGCCCAACCAATCGTAAATCAGACGCACCTTCACGCCTTGCCTGGCTTTGGCAACCAGCGCATCGGCGAACGTCCGGCCGGTATCGTCGTCGTGAATGATGTAACTCTCGAAATGAATGTGCCGCTGCGCTGCGCCAATCGCAGCGAGCCATGCCGGATAGTTTTCCCGCGCGTCCTTGAGCAGACGAATGCTGTTGCCGGGAATCAGCGAAGTTCCTGCCGCGCGCGAGAATGCCTGATTGGCAAGCGCGCGGACTGACGAGAGCTCTGCGTTCTCGCGATGGGGATGGAGTTTGGAGGTGCTCATACTGCCTCACGCATCCGTCAGTTCCCACTCGCCCGCGCTGCGCAGATGCAGCACCCGTTCATGATACTGCACCAGGGTTTGGCGGTGGCCGACGCTGATGAAGCCGATGTGTGACTGGAGGATGAGTTCGTAGATGCGTTTTTGATTGTCTTCGTCGAGGGCGCTGGTGGCTTCATCAAGGAAGACAAACATGGGCTGGTGCAGGAACAGCCGGGCAAAGGCCACGCGCTGTTGTTCGCCGAGTGACAGGACGTTGGTCCAGTCGATGACACGATCCAGGTCGCCGTCAACACGGGCGAGCACCTCGGCAAGGTTCACCATCTCTATCACCTTGCTGATTTGTTCTTCATCGACACGGCGATCATGGACGGGATAGTGCAGTTGATCGCGCAGGGAGCCAGGCACCATGTAGGGACGCTGCGGAAGAAACATGAGATGATGCAACGCCGGACGTTCGAGCAAACCAGTCCCGCTAGGCCACAAGCCGGCGATGGTGCGGATGATGGAGCTTTTTCCCGACCCGCTGGCACCCATGATGATGAGACTTTGGTTCAAACCCATTTCGAAGGAAAGGTCTTTCGCAAGCAACTTTGTGCCGTCAGGCGTGAGCACGGTGAGATGGTCGAGTTTCACCCTGGAGCTGGTTTCGTCAAGCTGACTTTCGCTTTCGCGGGCACTGCGGTCCTCCTCGGCATCGAAGTCATCAAGGTCATCCCACAGGATACCGAGTCGCTGGATGCCGGCCAGATAGGAGCTGAGGCCCTCGAAGTTGTCGGCCACGATCGACACCGCGCCGAGCACTTGCGCAAAGGCACCGAGGGTTTGGGTCACCACTCCGAATGGCATCTTCCCGTTCATGAACAGGGGTGCGACAATCAGGATGGGCACCACGAGCGCGAGATAATTATAACTGTTGCGGAAGAAGCCGAGGTTGCGGTTCCACACGATGATCGAGCGCATATTGGCCACCACCGCGCTGAGCCGGTGGAAGAGATCGACATGTTCACGCTTTTCACCCCGATAAAAGGCAATCGACTCCGCATTGTCACGCACGCGGACCAGACTATATCGGAAATCCGCCTCCTTTTGATACTTGTCGTAATGCAGGCCAACCAGCCTGCGACCGATGACAAAACACATGAAAGTGCCGGCAATCGCATACACCAGCGCGACGCCGACAAGAGCGCCCGAGATGCTCCACAGCACGCCGAGGAAGCCAATCAAGGTCATCACTGAATTCACAACCAGCAGTGCGTAGCCGAGGGAATCGAGGGTGAAGTTGCGCACGTCCTCGCTTATGCGTTGGTCGGGGTTGTCGATGCTGTCCGAGCCACGCAGCCGGTAATAGGCGCGGTTGTTGAAGTAACGTTTGATCAGATGTTGCGCCATCCACTCGCGCCACAGCAACGCGAGCGATTGCTCGGCCACGCGGTAGAAGACGTTGATCAGAACGGCGGCGGCGAAAGTGCCAAGGTACCTGCCCATGGAACTCCAATAAGCATGGATGTCCTTCCTCTCGATGGCCGTAATCAGGTCGCGACCCACGTAGCTCGTCAGCACCGTGACACCGACGAAGGCGAGCGAAAGCATGAGCAGCAGGGTTAACAGACCGCGTGCCCTGACACGGCGTTCCGATTTGAAGAACGCCTTGGTGATTTGCCAGAGCTGACGGCCAGTCTTGCTCAGTTTCTCTTTGGCAATAAAGTCGAGGGGCACCTTTGCGGACTTGATCATGATGGAAGACGGGCTGTGCCGCAGGCATGGAAACAATGGAAACCAATAACCCTGCACGCGCCATGGGGTGAAACCCTACACTTGATCGCGGGTGCCACCCGCTTCCGGCAACGAACCGGGCACGCCTACGATGAGCCGATTTTTAATCCACTTGCGACGCGCCATGGCCTGATCGCCGCGAGCCGCGGTGCATTGCGTAAACCCGCGTGAATTCGGCACCGAAAAGGAATATCTGTGCGGAGTAGAAAACCCAGATCAGGGTGATGATGAGCGGACCTGCCGCGCCATAATTCGAAGCGATGGCACTGTAAACGAAGTAAAAGCCGAGAACGAATTTTCCCACCATAAAAAGCACAGCGGCGATCAAGGCTCCCGCCCAGACATCCCGCCACAGGATGCGCGTGTCAGGCACTACCCGATAGATCAGTGCAAACAGAATGGCGGTCATCAACAGC
>JAPLUJ010000685.1 GCA_026397695.1 Verrucomicrobiota bacterium
CTCTTCGCCGAGCACTCCGGCCACCACTTCACAACGGTGGTTCAACGGGGGATTGGCGTCTAACAGATTGATCCAACTGCCCGCCGCGCCGCCTTTAGGATCCGGGCAGCCGAACACCAAGCGCTGCGGCCGGCAATGAACGACAGCCCCGGCACACATCGGGCACGGCTCCTTGGTGACGTAAAGCGTGCATTTTTCCAAGCGCCAATCGCCCACCGACTCTTGCGCCGCCGTGAGCGCTAACATTTCCGCATGGGCGGTCGCATCCTTGAGCGTTTCCACTTGGTTCCAGGCCCGGGCGATGATCCGGCCCTCGCGCACCACCACCGCGCCTACCGGCACCTCACCGGCGGCATACGCCTTGCGTGCCTCACGCAGCGCCTGCCCCATGAAGTAAACGTCGCTGTGCAAATCAATGATAGGGCTAATCTCTTCCATGACCGAGGGGGTAAACGATCACGCCGCAAAATGCACGCGGATTCCTGTAACACCTTTCCATGAAAAAATGCTGTCTATTCCTCCCGACCGTAAGATTTTGCGTGTCAGATAGGGCGCTTCGTGGTTCGTATCGGTCCGTGATTCCGAAACACACTTTCCATGACCGGGTGATTGCCCCCTCGCTACTGGCAGCGGATTTCTCCCGCATCGGCGAAGAAGTCGGGCGGGCCGTCCGGGCGGGCGCGGATTGGCTGCATCTGGATGTGATGGACGGGCATTTCGTGGATAACATTTCCTTTGGTCCCGATATCGTACAAACGGTCCGTCTAACGACCGCCCTTGTCTTGGATGTGCACCTGATGCTTGCGCGGCCGGACCATTATTTGCAGCGTTTCATTGATGCTGGATCGGATATGATCACCGTCCACGTCGAGGCCGATCACGACGTCGCCAACACCCTGCGGCGGATCCGTCAAACCGGCCTCCAAGCGGGACTGGCGCTCAATCCCGCCACGCCCTTGAGCACCGTCGAGCCGTTTCTCGATCAAATCGACCTCTTGCTGTGCATGACCGTGGTCCCCGGCTTGGGCGGACAGTCATTCATGCCAGAGGTGCTAACAAAAATCGCCGCCGCCGCACAGATCCGGCAAACCCACAACCTGTCATTTCACATTGAGGTGGACGGGGGCATCGACGCGGTTACCGCCGCCCGCTGCGCCGTGGCGGGCGCCAACGTCATGGTCGCCGGTTCCGCCACTTTCCGCATGCCGGACATGGCCGCCGCCATCACCGCCATGCGCATGGCGTGAAATTCCCGGCATGTATCCGGCGTTTCACCGCAACATTTGGTGATTCAGGTTGTGTCTGGCCTGGAATTCCGTGAAAATCCTGCCGATGAAACTATTGGTTGTCGGCAAAGGAGGACGCGAACACGCACTGGTGAGAGCTCTAGCGGAATCGCCGGGACAACCCGAAGTGTTCTGCTTCCCCGGCAGCGACGCGATTTTTGAAATCGCCAAACCGATCGCGGCCGATGGTCTTGAATCGCTCGTTGCCTGGATGAAAGCCAACGCCATCGACCTCTGCGTGGCCGGCGAGGAAAGCTACCTCGTCAAAGGCCCGGGACTCGCCAACCTCTGCGCCCAACACGGCATCCCGTGCTGGGGTCCGCCCAAGGAGTCCGCCCAGTTAGAAGCCAGCAAGGAGTTCGCCAAGCAATTCCTGGTCCGCAACGGCATCCCCACCGCGCGCGCCACCGCCACCGACACGTTGGAAGAAGCCGTCGCCGCCATCGCCGGCGAATACCCGACGGTTCTCAAATACGATGGCCTCGCCGCCGGCAAGGGCGTGGCCGTCTGCGCGGATGAAACGTCCGCTCTAACATTCTTGGATGAGGTTTTCACCCAACGCCGCTTCGGTGCGGGGCGCGTGCTTGTCGAGCAATGTCTTAGCGGCCCCGAGGTTTCGGTGTTTGCCGCGATCATCGATGATCAATACCTCGTGTTCACTCCGGCCCGCGATTACAAGCGCGCTTGCGACGGCGATCGCGGCCCTAACACCGGCGGCATGGGTGCCGTTGCCAGCCGCCGCCTGGTGACCGAAGACGTCATGGCGCGCATCGAACAGGAAATCGTCCGGCCTACCGTCGCCGGCCTGCGCAAGGAAGGTCTGCCGTATCGCGGTTTCCTCTACTTCGGCCTGATGCTCACGCCGCTCGGCCCGCAAGTCATCGAATACAACTGCCGCTTCGGTGACCCCGAGTGCCAGGCGGTCATGCCCTTGGTGCATGGCGATCTCGCCACCTTCTGCCTTGCCGGTGCAAATGGCGCACTGCGCCGTGACCTCATCACCTTCGATGACGGCTGGAGCGTCTGTGTCATCCTCGCCTCCGCCGGCTATCCAGAATCATCGCGCAACGGAGATCTCATCGCCGGTCTCGCAAACACCGGAGATTTCCGCGTTTACCACGCCGGCACCCGCAAAAAAACCGATGGCGCATGGGAAACCCATGGCGGCCGCGTGCTCGCCGTCGTCTCCGGCGGCACCACCCGCCAGGCAGCCGTCGCCAAGGCCCATGCCGCTGCCGATCTCATCCGATTCGACGGCTTGCAACGCCGCCGCGACATCGGTATCCTCAACTTCGATTGAACCACCCATGCACCAACTCACCCTTACCGCCGAAGACATCGCAGCCGGAGTGGAACGCCTCGCCCTAGCCATCCGTAAGAAAACCCAGGGCAAAGCACTCGCGCTGATCGGCATCCGCAGCCGCGGCGACGAAGTGGCCCAGCGCCTCCTCAACGTCCTTTCCGCAGAGGACCGTGACTTGTCCTTCGGGGTGCTCGACATCTCACTCTATCGGGACGATTTCGCACACCTCCACGAAAACCCCGCACTCCAGGAAAGCGACATTCCTTTTACCGTCGAGGGTGCCCACATCATCCTCGTGGACGACGTGCTCTTTACCGGACGCACGATCCGCGCCGCCCTCGACGCGCTCTCCGATTACGGTCGTCCCGCCAAGGTCGAACTCGCCGTCCTGATAGACCGCGGGCACCGTGAAATGCCCATCCAACCGGATTATGTGGGCATCACTCTCGACACCCATCGCCTCGATCATGTATGGGTGTCGTTGGAAGGGACGGACGGCCTGGACCAAGTTCAGATCGTCGAAAAAGCAATGCCATGAGCCTCCTGCCACAGCGCAAGAAATCCCCCGAGGAGATTGCCCAACTCCGCGAATCCCTCGGCATCCCCGGATTTGATCCCGGGGAGGAAGCAGCGTCGCCAACGCCTCCACCCGCCACGGCAACGCCTGATAGGCTCATCCCTGCCCCTCTCCTGCCAACACAATCTCCAAGCATCCCTCCCGCCGCTCCGCCCCCCCTCATCCCGTTGCCCGCTCCGGTTCATCACGGACCCAAGCCGGTCCACTCGCTCAAACGCTCGGAAAGAATCCCCATCCTGCCGCTCGATCAACCCCCATCCGTGGAGCAAGACACCACGCCCCCCCCCATCTTCAAACCCGGCCGCTCGCTGCGCAAATCCGAGCCAGCACTCCTGCCGGCCATGCCCCATGCCGTGCCCCATGCAGAATCCAACCTCCCCCAATCCCGCCACGACGAACACGAACTGGCCGAAATCCGCCGCCGTGAAGCGCTCGCCATGTTAGATCCCGTGGCCCATCGCAAACTCGTCGCCGCCCATCCCGCCCTCATCATCCCCGGCTATCTGATCGCCATCGCCGGCGCGTCCCGCCGCCCTCGAGTTATGCTCCATCGTTTTTTTCCCGCCGTTAGACGCCGCCCCTCTCCCCGGAGCATCCTCCTTCGTTTTCTCCTCACTCCCCATCACCATCCCCGCTTGCTGCGCCGCCATCGCGCTGTTCATCGCGGGTTTCATCGCCCTCAAAAAACCCCTCTCCCGCCATCATGCCGCCTTCATCGCGGTGATCACCCTGTTCGTCATCGTTTTCGGTGCACTTCACTTTTTCCCCCACCTCCGAAATGCCACATAAAGACCTGCTCGACATCGCATCCCTCGATCGCTCGGAAATCGACCACCTCCTCGATCAATCCGTCCCCTTCAAGGAACTCTTCACCCGTTCGGTGAAA
Source organism: Verrucomicrobiota bacterium (assembly GCA_026397695.1). GTDB lineage: Bacteria > Verrucomicrobiota > Verrucomicrobiia > Verrucomicrobiales > Akkermansiaceae > Luteolibacter. The sequence continues at coordinate 4,053 of JAPLUJ010000685.1, forward strand.
AAAGTCCCCGCCCTCAAGGGAAAATCCGTGCTCATGCTCTTCTACGAGGCCAGCACCCGCACCCACTCGTCTTTCGAAGTCGCCGCCAAACGCCTGTCCGCCGATGTCATCAACTTCGACGTCGCCCGCTCGTCCATCACCAAGGGCGAATCCGTTAGGGAAACCGTCGAAACCCTGCAGGCCATGCGCACCGACTTCATCATCGTCCGCCACAGCCGCTCCGGCCTCCCCGGCCAAATCGCCAAACTCACCCGCGCCTCGGTCATCAATGCCGGCGACGGCGCCCACGCCCATCCCACCCAGGCGCTGTTAGACGCCTTCACCATCAAGGAAATATGCCCCGATCCCGCCGGCAAAAAAGTCCTCATCGTCGGCGACATCCTGCACTCGCGCGTCGCCCGCTCGACCAGCTTGATCCTGCAAAAACTCGGCGTCGAGGTCGCCCACCTCGGTCCCGGTTCGCTGGTCCCGCGCCTGTGTGAAAACATCCGCCGCTTCACCGATTACCCGCAAGCCATGGCCTGGACCCCGGACTTCATCTATCTGCTGCGCGTCCAGATGGAACGCCAGGACGTGCAATACTTCCCCAGTCTGCGCGAATACCACCGCCTCTACGGCGTCACCGAAGCCCGCCTCGCCGAAATCCGCGACCGCGGCCTCTATATCATGCACCCCGGCCCGGTCAATCGCGGCGTCGAACTCTGCGACGCCGTCATGGATTACGAACGCACCCTCATCAACGACCAGGTCGAAAACGGCATCGCCGTTAGAATGGCCGTGCTCTACTGGCTCAAGCCGGGGGCGGCTCAAAGTTCGTAGTTAATGGTTATTTGTTTTTTGGAAATGCCAAAGCTCCACACCTCTTCCCCAATAACTTCTAACATATAACCAATGACTTTCACCTCCCCCACCCATGCCCACCCCGTTTGACGAACACCTCGCGTTAAAACAAGCCGCCCGCAAATCGCGCGCCGGTCTATCATGGGAGGAAAAAGTGCACTTGATCGAGCGCATGAAACAACAACTCAACTCATGGAAAAAACCCTCGAAGTCCTCAATCGCCTCGAAGCCGCAGGTTTGATGGGTCGCTACGCGATTGGCGGTGCCGTAGCCGCCGCGTACTACGTCGAACCAACGGTGACAGAAGGAGTCTTAAGCAAAGGCGCTTTCATGCGCGTTCTGGTCCGCTTCTCACTGCTCGACAAGTGGGACCAATTCATCCTGAGACATTTCGATGGCCAAGAACCAAGTTTCCCCATCCCCTAGACTCTCCATGGATCCACCTATCATTTTCCAATTCAACCTCCGCGCCCCACTCCGCGACCTCCGCGCCTCCGCGTTTCGATTTACCTAACAAAACTACCCATGCCCCTCCTCATCACCAACGCCCGCATCGCCTCCGAAAACTCGCCGGACCTGACAAACGCCGACGTGCTGCTCGCCGAGGGAATCATCCAACAGATCGGCGCCGTCCTGGCCGTGCCTGAAGCCACCCGCGTCATCGACGCCCGCGGGCGCATCCTGTTGCCCGGCATGTTTGACGCCCATGTGCATTTGCGCGAACCCGGCTTCGAAGCCAAGGAAACCATCGCCAGCGGCACCGGAGCCGCCATCAACGGCGGCATCACCGGCGTGGTCATGATGCCTAACACCCAACCCGCCATCGACTCCGCAACTGTTGTTAGACAAGTGCTGGAAATCGTCAAATGTACGGCCCAGATCCCGGTTTTCTGTGCCGGTTGTGTCACCAAGGAACGTCACGGCAAGGAACTATCAGGCATCGACGGCATGCGCGCGCTGGGCGTGAAGATGCTCACCGACGATGGTGACACCACCGGTGACCCGGCGGTGTTGATGCGTGCCATGCAATACGCCACCGAGTTCGGCATGTTCTTCGCCAGCCATTGCGAGGTCCCCGAACTCGCCGGCCCGCGCGCCCTCAACGATGGACCCGTGAGCTACCGCCTCGGCATCAAGGGCTCGCCCGCCTGCGCCGAGGAAATCATCATCGAACGCGACATCCGCCTGGCCCACGCCACCGGTGCCCATATCCACATCCAACATGTCTCGAGCCAACTCGGCATGGAATCCATCCGCGCCTGGAAACACCGCGGCGATGTTAGATTAACCGCCGAACTCTCCCCACACCATCTGCTCTTCACCGACGAGGACATCGGCGACTACGACACCCACTACAAAATGAACCCGCCGCTGCGTACCCGGGCGGACAAAGAGGCGCTCCTGCAAGGGCTCATCGACGGCGTCTTCGACCTCATCGCCACCGACCACGCACCGCACACGCCGTTCGAGAAATCGCAGGATTTCACCACCGCACCTAACGGCATCACCGGCCTCGATACCGCGCTGGTCTCGCTCCACCACCACTTCGTCGCCACCCACAAATTCGGCTGGAATCTCATCGTCAAACGCTTCAGCGCCGAGCCCCGCCGCCTCATGGGCCTGCCCGCCGCCGCCATCGCGGAAGGCCAAGCGGTGGATCTCATCCTCTTCGACCCCGCTGCCACCACCACCTTCACCCGCGACTTCATGCAATCGAAATCCCAAAACACCCCGTTCCTCGACCAAACCCTCAACGGCCGCGTGGACCTGGTCGTGTTAGGGGAAAACATCCTGCTAGAACGTTGACCCGCCGCATGCGCGGGTTATGTTTCATGCTGCCATGCCTCCGCGCCAGCTCAGGATCACCCTGCCACCAACTCCGGCAGCACGGTGGCGATGGTGGCGGTGGCGGAAAAGATGCGGGCGGCGGTATCGCGAACTTGCATCGGGGTGATGGCCTGATAGGTCGCGGCGAGGCGGCGGTATTCGTCGGCGGGATGGCCGAAGAGCAGGTCAAGAGCAACTTGGCGGGCGATGTGGGAGGGTGATTGTTGTTGGATGGCGAGTCCGCTGAGCACGGTACAGCGGACGCGCTCGAACGCGTCTGCGGGAATGCCGGACGCGGCGATTTTGGCGATTTCCGCGAGCAATTCGCGGCGCGCCAACTCCGCTTGTTCGGGCGCGGTGGCGAGATAGAAAGTGAAGAGACCGGCGTCGTAGCCGAGGAACTGGGTGGCCCCTATCTGATAGACGAGGCCGAGTTCCTCGCGGATGCGGGAAAAGAGCGGGCCAGCCATGTCCGAGGCGTATTCCTGGATCATCGCCAGCAGGTGGCGGTCCGGGCTGTGGACGGTGGTGCCGGGAAACCCGATGGCGAGCACGGCTTGTTTTTTCGGTAGGCGCACAACGATGTCGCCACCGCAGCAGGAACGGCCGGCGGGTGCCGTCCACCGGGTGAGCGCAGGCATCGCTGATAGATTTCCGGCGGCCAGGTCGAGGACGGCGGCGGGATCGAAATCACCGACGATGGCCAGCGTTATGTTAGCCGCAATAAAATGCCGGGCATGATGGGCGGCGAGGGCCGCGCGATCCAGCGCCATCAGGGTGTCGGCCGAACCGAGCGCGTCGAGACCGTAACCGGTGCCGTCAAACACCGCGTGGCGCAAGGTGCGGAAACCCGTATGCAGCGGATCCTGCAGGGCTTCCTCTAACATCGCCAGCTGGCTGGCTTGTTCACGCACGATGGCGTCCGGCGACAGGCTCGGGGAACCCATGACCTCACAGAAAACATCTGCGACGGTGGCGATGTCCGGAGCGAGTCCGCAGGCTTGCACGAGCAAGGCGTTATTGCCGGTGCTCGCCGCCATGGAGGCCCCGAGCGATTCGAGGGTCATGGCGATTTCATGGGCGCTGCGGGTGGCGGTGCCTTTGGGCAGGGTGGCGGAGAGCAGTTGGTTGAGGCCGTTGGTTGCCGGTGTTTCGGATGGCAACCCGGCGCACACGGCGGCCTGCAAATGGACGAGCGGAACCCGGTGGTCCGGAATGAGCGCGATCGTTAGACCGTTAGGCAGGGTGTGGACTTGCACGTCCTCGTGACGGCGGCGGGTCTTCCCGGCACGTGCTGGACCTGCGGCGTCTAGCGGATCTATCACCGTCAGGGTGAGCCGCACCTCGGCGAGATGGGTGGCGACCCGGCGGATGTCCGCGACCGTTACGTCCTGGATGGCCGCAACATGACGGCGGGTGAAATCCAGATCCCGTGCCTCGTGCCAGTTCGACGCAAGGTCCGACGCACGGCCGGAGGCGGTGGTGAGACTGCGGAACTGACTGGCGGCGATCTGGCGTTTTGCCTTGGCGAGATCATCGTCTAACACATCAGTGTGCAGGGTGCCGATTTCCAGCAGGATGGTCTCGATGAGGGTGTCGCGTTGCGCTGGTTCGGCGTCGGCGGAGATGCCGAAGATGCCTTCGCGGCCGGGGCTGGTCCATGAGAAGGCGGAGATTTCGAGAGCGAGTCCGCGTTCCTCGCGCAGCGTGCGGTGGAGGCGCGAGGCACGGCCGCGGCCGAGGATGGTGGCGAGCACGTCAAATGCAGGAGTGTCCGGGTGATCGAGCGGAGGGGATTTCCATGCCAGGGAAATTCGGCTGGCGGGGATGGCGAAGGTTGCGCAGGCGCGGCGCGGGCCGAGTTGCGGGGGATCGCTGGCGACGAGCGGTTCACGCCCGCAGCCTGGCAAGCATTCGCGGGTGAGATGGGTCACGAGTTGGCGGGTTTCATGCGCATCGAAATCACCGGAAATCACCGCAAAACAACGGTCCGGAGTGTAGCGGGCGCGTTGGTAGCAAACGATTTCGGCGTATTGAATGGCGTCAAAGAGATGCCTATGGCCGATGACCGGGTGACGGCGTGGATCGCGCTGGAAAGCGGTGGCAAACAACAAGCGCGTGGCGGCGTGGTCCGGATCGTCAAGACTCATGTCAATCTCCCGGCGGATCACGTCTTGTTCCTTTGCAAACCCGTCCTCGGGCAGCGTGGGAAAGAACACCAGACCAGTTAGACACTGCAGGAAAACCGGCAGGGAAGCCGCCGGTCCGTCGATGTAATAGACGGTACGGTCGAAGCTGGTATAGGCATTCCAATGGCCGCCGGCGGCTTGCACGGTATCGGCGAGTTCGTGGGCATCATAGTCACGGGTGCCCTTGAAGACCATGTGTTCGAGGAAATGCGAAACCCCGGAGCCGAGGAGCCGGTCTTCGTGGATGCTGCCGGTTTCCACCCAGATCTGGGCGCTTACCACGGGCGCGGTGGGGTCTGGATCGAGGATCAGGGTGAGCCCGTTGGGAAGCGTCTCAACGGTGGCGGTGGTGGCAGGGTATTCCATGATTTTTCGGCTTGGCATGGGGGTGGATGAAGGATTAACTCCGATTATGCAACGCTGGATCGCGATCGGAGTGGTGGCCATGATGCTATTTTTGGGAGGTGGGTGGTTCTCCTATCGTATCTACAAACAACATCGTCCGCATCCAGTCTGGGTGCCGCTGCCGATCAATCCGGAACTACCTGTCGCAAGACGGGATCAAATCATCAACGGACTCAAGGAGAAGCTCAGTAAACACGAGTTGCTCATCCAAGTCTCCAAGGATGTGGGTCTAATGAAAAAGTGGCATCTCGCGTCTGACGAAGAAGGCGCCCGGAAAATCGGCGAGCGCCTCTCGGTGAAAGCGGGCGATGCGGACACGCCGCAGGGCAAGGTGCCAGCCATCCACATCAGAGTGGAGGGTAATTTCAAGGAGAGCCCGGTTACCGGTGAGATCGTCATGCGGCTGATGGACGATGTTTGGTTGATCCTCGGAGTCAACCCTCCGCAGAAAAAAGGCTCTTAGGCATCTCCGCAATGCCGGCCATCCTTTGCCGGGCACGCACCTTGGGGGGGGGCGCGTCCTGCCTGGTGACTACGGAGCATCCAGATTGAAAGGCAGGGAAACTGATGGGAAATCCTTCAGGGTGAGACTGAAAACCAACCCGTATTCATTTTTCAAGCGGTTGTCGCGCATGGTGACGCCCATGCCTGCCACCCAGTTGCCGTGGTCCCGGTGGAGTGTGTATTGCTGGAATTCGATCGTGTTGTCATCGAGTTCGAGCACATGGCGCATGCCAAACCCCCAGTTTTCCGTCAAGCGGGTGTAGGATTGCAGGTCAAAGCGGTTGGAATTAGTCAATTCCGGATGGCCGTCCAACCACCGGTAACCAAGGGAAAATTCGAAGCGGTCAGTGGGCATGAAACGCAGGCGGGTGGTGAACTCGTTGAAGCCCGAACCGCCGCTGACGAGCGGGAACTGGGTTTCCAGATCGACACCCATCCACGGCAGCGGCTGCCAGCGGATGTCATTGTAGAGATTGGAAAATGTCCGCTGGCCTTCCGGGTCTTCGATAAAGGCATCCATATAGGTGTTGAGGTAGAGCCACTCGAAACTCTGGCCGTCGCGTTTCGTGATCAGGTGGTTGCGGGCACCGAAGCGCACCACGTTCCAACTCTGCATTTCATCCGTCGCCGTGAAACGAATCGGATCCAACGGCCGCGGCTGTGTGGTCGGGGTGAGCCGGTCCACCATGGGATCTCCAAGCTCCAGGTTGTTAGCTGATAGAACCGACCAATTGGCATAGGGTTGCAACACGTGGAGCAGGCCGTCGAGCCCCCACCGGGAGTTCTGATAGGAGCCGTAGTCTTTGGAGAATTTCAGCGAGGACTCCGCACCCGCGTGCAGCTGTGTCCGGTTGGAATCGCCCGCAGGACCCGCGACCGCGAAATAGCGGGAATAGCCAATCCCTGCCACCGGAGTGAAACTCAAGAATCCCCCGAGCATCATCGGCATGGAGAATTCCTGATAGGTATTGAAGCGCCCGTAGCTCGTATCCAGCAACTGGGTGCGCAGCGCCTCCCGCCGCGGGCCCGCGGGCAGCGTGCGGATTTCTTCTGCCAGAAGGCGTTCATAACCGGAGAGCTGTTTGAGCAACAGTTGGGCTTGAGCATCCGTGAGAGTGGGGTCCAGCAACGGCTTGAGAATGGCGTTGCGTGTGGGATCGGCGGCTTTTTCCCCGACGATTCCCAGGGCCGTGTAGCCTTCGTGCAGCAACGGCAGGCCGCAAAACGGAGCCCGCGCCTGATCAAAGGCAACTTCCGGCGAGCGGGTATCCGCCCGATAGAAATCATTGAGCCGGAATCTCGCGAAGAGTGACAGCAGCGAGGCGTCATCCCGCCGGTAAAGCCCGAGCGTGTTGTCAGGTGCGGGATTGGTCCGGTAGTGCGCAATATCAAAATCCTCTAGATAATAGCGATCACTCAGCAAGGTGAGGTTTGAATCAATTCTCCAGTCCGCGTCATCCGGCAAATCCAGCTTGATCCGCTCCTTCAGTTTGATGCTGTAGCGGTTTGGGTCCACCGCTCCGCGCGGCACTCCGGAACGGCTGGTCTCGGGTGCGAGGTCGTGGAGATAGTATAAGCCCAGCCCGCTGATTTCGTCGGTGTCTTCCTGTCGGGTGTCGATGAAATCAACACCGGCAGCGGCACCGCGGGTGCTGCGCAGGTCGAAATGCCAGCGCGACAACAACCACGCGTCCTTCTTTTCGCCGCTGACGGGATCGGTATCACCGCCGAGCATGATGCCGTAGGTGTTGAGCAGATAGACCCCCCAGGACGAACGCGCCCCGGGCATGAAATGATACCCGAGATGCCCGTCCAGCGGCTGGCTCAGATAGGGCAACCAGAAAACCGGCGTATGGCCGGCGAAGATCTTCATGTTGTTGAAAACAATCTTGTCGCCAGGATAGATGGTCGTCTTCTGGGCGCGGACCCAGTAGTTAGGGTCTGCCACGTCATGGGTGGTGATGCCGGCGTTTTCCCCGACATAGATCCGTTTGTCGCCGCGTTGCTCCACGGTGAACTTGCCCGCTTCCAGCAAAATTGGATCCAGCGAAACCCGCAAGCCGCTGGCATCGAGGAATTTCCGTTCGTAATAATACACCGCCCGCTCGCCGCGCTGCAGCACATTCCCCTGA
>JAPLUJ010000224.1 GCA_026397695.1 Verrucomicrobiota bacterium
AATTCATTCCGTCGCGCCCGGTCACCTACAAGGGCCAGAACTTCATCAACCTGTCCCTGCTGGTCATAGCGGTGATTTGTTGCGTGTTGCTGGTGATTGACCTGCAACAATTCTATTACCTGTTCCCGGTGGTCATCGGGTTGGCGCTGCTCTTCGGCGTGCTGCTCATCATCCCCATCGGCGGGGCGGACATGCCCACTGTGATCGCCCTGCTCAATGCCTACGCCGGTCTGGCCGCCGTGGCGATGGGCTTCGTGATGGATAACAAACTCCTCATCACCGCTGGCGCGCTCGACGGTTCCTCAGGCCTGATCCTCTCAATCATCATGTGCAAGGCGATGAACCGCAGCTTCACGAACGTGTTGTTCGGCGCGTTCGGCCAGGTGCAAGCCAGCACCACCCAGAGCGAAAAGAAAATTGTCAAGAGCGCCACGCCCAAGGACGCCGCCCAGCTCATGGAGAATGCCAGCCTCGTCGTGATCGTGCCGGGCTACGGCATGGCGGTGGCCCAGGCCCAGCATCGCGTGCGTGAGATCTACGATGAACTGACCGAGCGCGGCGTCAGCGTGAAATTCGCCATCCACCCGGTGGCGGGCCGCATGCCCGGTCACATGAACGTGCTGCTCGCCGAGGCCGAGATTCCCTACGAAGACCTCGTGGAAATGGAAGAGATCAACCCCGACATGCCGCAATGCGATGTCTGCCTGGTCATTGGCGCCAACGACGTCGTGAACCCCGCCGCGCGCCACGACAAGAGCAGCCCCATCTTCGGCATGCCGATCATCGACGCCGACAAAGCCAAGACCGTGCTCGCCATCAAGCGCAGCATGAATCCCGGCTTTGCCGGCATTGAGAACGAGCTTTACTTTGCGGACAAGACGCTGATGGTGTTCGGCGATGCCAAGGCCGTTGCGGGCGAGATCGTAAAAAGTCTGGCTAGTGAAGGCGACGGCGGGCACTGACAGTGACCGGCCAATCCTGGCAGAGCAGGCTTTCCTGCCACTGGCTGGTTCCCATGGCCTGACGCGCATCCGTGGCTAACAGCGCATCAACAACCCCCATTTGCCCGCCCGCCGGTCCGGCCCTGGTCTTTATACACAATTCCGGGAACGATTCCTCGCTTGGTGTCCAGCGCGGTTCGCCGTCGCTCATATCACTGATGCAATTGGTCGACAATCGCGTATTGGCATATCTCCGGCTCCTCAGTTACCCGACCGCTGCCAAGCCGTCCCCGACAGCCGTCCCCGACAAAGAGGCGGAAACCCACCGGTTAGTGATCATGTCGCGCCCGATGCATGCAATCTTCATGGGCCGGGCGGTTCGGAGACCGCCCCTCCGTGGTAACTCTCTCATACCCGCCATCTGCCATGTTTTGTGGCTATCAAGTCCCGTGGTGGTTGGCGCTGGCGTTCCACAACTCCGGGCTCATTGCTGGGACCCCTCCGGGGTCAACAGATTCCATATGTTTCCTGAATAAAATCGTGCAAATCGTGCCAACGGTCTTGCGCTTTCGACCACATTGGCTATAGTCCCACCATACCCTCATGAAAATGCATCTTATCATTCGTCGTTTTGCCGGTTTGTTCATTCTCGCCAGTGTCGCGCTGGCGCACTATCATAGCCCATACTGGCTGTGGTTCACCGTGTTCGTCGGCTTCAACCTGCTGCAATCCTCGTTCACGAACTTCTGCCCGTTGGAAATCATCCTCAAAAAATGTGGTGTCGGTTGCGATGCCGGCAGTTGTTGCGGGGCGCCGCAACAGTGACGCGTCCGGAGGTTGAAAGGGCACGCCTGGCGTCAGCGTATCTCAGGCACATATGAAACCACAAAACCACGGGCGGCCCGCGATGCTGGCGACTCTCATGCTTGCGGCATGCCTTCACGGCCGCAGGTGCCGATGCCAATCCTGCTCCCGCCCCCAGCCCCGTCGTGCATGGTCCGGTGAGCGCTTTGCGGCTTTCCATCCAGGAACTCAAGACCCGCTTTGGTGCCAAGTATCCGTCCGGCCAGGCCTATCTGGATCAACTCGCTGCGTTGGAAAAGGACCAGGCGGCCGTGGCGGGCGACACGCAACAGACCGCCGCCTGGCAGACCCGTTACGACGAACTGCAATACAAGGCGCTGGTCACCGACAATCCATATATCGACTTCACCGAGGTGCTCGCCGTGCGCCGCAATCCGAAAACCCTCGGCCTGCCGCAAAACTGGCAGGGCAATACCAGCGTCAATCCCAAAATGGAGAATGAGTTGATCCGCTTCGAAATCAAAAACAAGACTGCGGCAAAAACGCTCTACAAGCCTGCCGAGCCGTGGTTTGTCGGAGACGTCAATCTCCATTTCAACGCGGACCGCCTGCTGTTTTCTTCCATCGGCAAGAACAACCGCTGGCAGGTCTTTGAACTGAAGTTAGGGGAATCGGTGCCATCCGTGGTCACCCCGGAAACCTATCCGGACATCGACAACTATAACGGCATCTATCTGCCGGATGGCCGGATCATCTACGATTCAACCTCGTCGTTCGTGGGCGTGCCGTGCGTCGGCGGCGCCGATTATGTGGCGAATCTCCACCTGCTGAGCGCCGATCGTAAAAATGTCCGTCGGCTGTGCTTCGAGCAGGACAACGATTGGTATCCGACGATGCTGTCCGACGGCCGGGTGATGTTCCTGCGCTGGGAATACACCGATTCCGCCCACTACTTCAGCCGCGTGCTGATGTCCATGAACCCGGACGGCACCAACCAGATCGAGTATTACGGCAGCAACAGCTACTGGCCTAACAGCACATTCTACGCCAAACCGCTCCCGGGGCAGCCTAACAAGTTTGTCGGCATCGTTACCGGCCATCACGGCGTGGCGCGCATGGGTGAACTCGTGTTGTTCGATCTGGCGAACGGACGCCAGGAACACACCGGTGCCATACAACGCATCCCCGGCTACGGCATCCCCGTCCAGGACAAGATTGTCGACGAGTTGGTAAATGCCTCATGGCCGAAGTTCCTCCACCCGCTGCCCATCGCCGACAAATACTTCCTCGTCTCCAGCCAAACCCATGGCGGCGCGAACTGGGGAATCTATCTGGTGGATGTATTCGACAACCGGGTGCTGCTGCGCGAGGAACCGGGCTGGGCAATGCTCGAACCGATCCCTCTCAGGAAAACGCCCACCCCGCCCAGCATCCCCGACAAGGTGAAGCTCGATGCCAAGACCGCCACCGTGTCGATCCAGGACATCTACGCGGGCCGCGGCCTGCCGGGCGTGCCGCGCGGCACTGTCAAGGCGCTGCGCGTCTATCAGTATGAGTATTCCTACCGCAACATGGGCGGGCATTACTGCGTGGGCATGGAAGGCCCATGGGATGTCCGGCGACTGTTAGGCACGGTGCCGGTCCACGCCGATGGTTCGAGTTATTTCGAAATCCCGGCCAATACTCCGGTTTCGCTGCAACCCCTCGATGCCGAGGGCAAGGCGCTGCAACTCAAACGCAGTTGGATGGTCGGCATGCCCGGCGAACGTGTCTCCTGCGTCGGTTGCCACGACCATCAAAACAACGGCGCCGTCGCCCCGAAACTAACAACCGCCGCGCAGCAGGCACCCGCCAAGCTCAAACCATGGTATGGCCCGACGCGTGGCTTCGGTTTCATCCGCGAGGTGCAGCCGGTGTTGGATAAGTATTGTGTCGGCTGCCACGACGGCAAGGAGGCGGACCGCCCGCGCTTCGACGATAGCTCCGGGCGTTTTCCAAAGTCCTACAACGAGTTGCATCCCTATGTGCGCCGCAATGGACCCGAGGGCGACTACAACATCCTCACGCCGTTAGAGTTTCACGCCGACACCAGCGACCTGGTGCAGATGCTGCAGAAGGGCCACCACAATGTGAAGCTGGATGCGGAGGCGTGGGACCGGATCATTACCTGGATCGATCTGAATGTGCCGGCCTTGGGCACTTGGAAAGAGGTGGGCAATATCCCGAAGGATTTCGAAAAACGCCGCTACGAAATGCGCAAGGAATACTCCGGCATTGATGAGGACATCGAAGCGATTCCCAATCCCTATCAGAAGAGCGTGAAGTTCATCCCGCCGCCCGCCATGCCGTCCAAACCACCCGTGCCGAGCGTGGCGAATTGGCCGATCCCGGCCGACAAGGCGCAACAAATGCAGAGCGGC
>JAPLUJ010000269.1 GCA_026397695.1 Verrucomicrobiota bacterium
ACCGCCTGGCGGAACTCAATGGTTTCCTGTGAGCCAAGGATCTTCGTTTGGGCTTCCGAAAGACCTTTTACAATCCGCGCGAGGTATTGATTGACCCTTTTGCGATGTTCCTCATCCAGGTTTTGAAACACGCTTGCAATATTGCCACCCTCACGGCGCAACAATTCACCTGGATCCGGTTTCTGCATCGTTTTGATTTCATTCGGATTAAGATTGTAAACCTCGATCCTGGACAGCGCGTCGAAGGCAGGCCTGAATTCGGCCAGGCCGGAGGCGGCGACCAGAAACAACCGGTCAGGAAGCGCCGCCGGCAGCAATGCAAGCGAGCTCCTGTCCACTTTTCCAGATTGGACGTGGTAAAAATGTTCCTTCATGTCAGCGGTGATCATCCTGCATTCTTCGTTTTGAACCTCGAATCCACCGTCCTTACGGGCTCCAATTTTGAAACTCAGATGCCCGGATGTGACATCAGGCAGTTCAAAATCGAGGCGAATGGAAAAGTGATTGGGATGCCCGCCGGAGCGCCGTCGCACCTCCTTGATGGTACCCCGGTCCCGCAACGCATGGTCCAGAGAGGTTTTGAGAGAGTCCGCCACAAAGCGAAAGCTGTCGAGAAAATTGCTTTTCCCCGACCCGTTAGGGCCGATGAGAAAAGCCAGACGCGGCAGATCAATCTGACAGGCAGAAATGCTCTTGTAGTTGCGTAGGGTGACTCTGCGAATGAATTGGCCTTTCATGACTTTCTCTGGGCGGTGATCATACACTAGAAATTGGTTCAAGGAAACGTAATCCTTGAACTCGACAACGAAGCCATCGTCCGAGAGGAGCTGGGTGGTCACGAATTATGAAGGGTTGGATTTCGCGGTTTTTGAAGGCGGCCTCGATGGCGGCGGGGTTGTGATGGTTGAGGATGTCAAGTGCCTTGACAGTTAGGGTGGCCTGCCACTCGGCGGAGGCGGGTTTCTGTCGGCGCAGGACATTGCAGACCTGATGGATGAAGAGCAGGGCGGCTGTGAAGACCGCGCTCGCGCAGGCCGAGTTGCGATGCGCGGAGAGGGAGTGAGGACGAACAAGTGATCCGTATTTAACTCAAGGCAGCGGCGTTCCGTCGGGAATTGCGAAGGTTTTGAAACGCGACGCATTGCCCTTGGCGAGGACGACTTGGGATTTCGGCAGGCCCAGTGATTGGGCGAGGAAGTCGCGCAGTTCCCGGTTGGCCTTGCCCTCGGTTGGCGGTGCGGCGACGCGCACACGCAGAATGCGTCCGGCCTGCGGATCATCCTCCCAGCCGATGATTTCGCTGCGGCGGGCATTGGGGGTGGCACGGACACACAGGTTCATCCGCCGCAAGCATCGGACGAAGCCTCCGTGGTGACAAGTCTGCATCCGCCGGGGAAAATTAGTTATCAGGAAAAACAACGTGCAATTACCGCGAAAAAATGAGAGAACGTGTTGGCCGCAACCGTTTTCAAAATTATGCCACGCGTCACCGTCACCGTTCCCGATAAAACCGCCCAACCCTATCGTTTTCCGCTCGACCGCGAATGTGTCACCCTCGGCAGGGGCAGCGACAACGACATTGGTCTCGGTGAAGCACGCGGAAATGTTGCGGGTGCATGGAGGGTATGTGTTGCGCGATCTTGACTCGACAAACGGCATCAAGCTGGACGACGAACGCAGGGCGGAGATTTCGCTACACAGTGGCCTTTCGGTGAAGCTGGGCGATGTGCCCTTTGATTTTCAACTCATTGATGAAGAGCTGGAAGTGCTTGTCCGGGAGAAAATGAAAACTGCAGAACCGGTCGTGCGCGAGCCCGAGATGTCGCTGCCGAAGCTGCCACCCTTGAAGGTCAAGCCGCCACACGCGGTGCCGGTACCGAAGATTCAGAGTGGCAGCGATTCCAGAGCCATCCTGTTGTTGATCCTGCTCGCGTTGGCGGCGTTTTTCAGCGGCATGACGGTCCGCTTCTATAAGGAAACGGGCGGCTCGTTGATCAGTGCGATGATGGGCCACCCCCCCCCCACTGTGAACCTTCCCGCCAAGACGCTGCCCACCGTGCCGGTGACGCCCGCCGTGCCGGAAACTCCCGCCGTGCCGGTGACGCCCGCCGTGCCGGAGACGCCCGCCGTGCCGCAGACGCCCGCCGTGCCGGAGACGTCTGGCACTACTCCAGTTCCGGCGACTCCCGATCCATAACTTCTGGCAAGACCCGCGTTGTTATGTTAGAAATGCGGGGCAAGCGGGTTTTTATTCGCCTCGCGGGAAAAAGTCCGGTCCATGCGGTTGAGGTAATCGGATAGATCATCCTGGCGGCGGTGTGGGTTGGCTTTGAGGCGTTCCTTGAGTGGGAGGTAATCGTCGAAAGCGCCGCTGGTTTCGCGGGCGCGGGTGATTTCGAACCAATCGAGATAGTCACGGGCGCGGGTGGCCCGGGCGCTCATGGTCGCACGCGTTTCCTCAAGGGTGGCGAGCCGCCTGGCAACGTCCTTGGTTTGGTTTTTGGCGATGGCCCCGAGCACACCCTGGTATTCGGTCAGCAGTGGACGGTAGGAGGGAAAGCACCGGTAGCTGAGACGGACGAGAGCATCCTGGGCAAGACGCACTGCGGCAAAGCGCTCAGGCTCCTTGAGGGCGGCCAACTCCGGCCATGCGGCGAGATTTTTTGGTTGGACGATGCCATCTGCGGTAGTGAAATCGAGGTGCAATGCTTCGGTGAGCGCGGTTTCGGTCTGTTGGATGGTACAGATATCCGTGAGCAGGTTGAGGCCGCCCTTGCTGGCGAATTGCAGGGCCCACCATTTCGCGAGGCTGGTTTCCGAGAGATTGAGTTCGGGAAAATAGGCGGCCACCTCGGAGAGGAAGGCGCGGCATCCTTCCTTGCCCTGCGGTTGCTCTAACAATGCCATCACCAGCGCGCCCGACGAAACCCGGAAGGCGGCACGCATCGCCGCATCCATGTCTTCAAACGCGTGCTCGGTAACCACGAAGAGTTCGTCGATCTTGAACAGCCCGCCTCGTTTGAAGAGCGCTGCATACAGGTGGCGATCACTCTGGTTGAGGTGCCATGCGGTGGCTTCGCGCAAACCGTCGGAGAGCCAGGGCGGCACGACGAGCGCCCGTTCCGCCGCACCGGCCGGGGGCTTGCGCAAAGCCCTCTCGTAAAGCAGCGCGGCGGTGACCGCACGCTTGAAGCGCTCCTGCTCGATGCCACGGCTCAGGTGCACATCGAGTAACAACTCGCTGACCCCCTCGACGACTAACAACTGGATGTTCACGGTACGGGCGGGCAGAGGATCCCCCGGTTTTCCATGCAGGCGGATGGTGACGGGCACCTTCCATGTATCCGCTTCGCCAGTGAGGCGCAGCAGTTCGTCCTTTGTTTCATCCGCCAGCAAGGCCACCGATCCGCGCACCAAACTATCGCCGCCGCTCACCCGGAATTGTTTGGAGCGGCTGACCACCGGTGCGGCGCGGGCTGCGGGTTGCGCCGCGGGCTCGGCCACCGGCAAGGCCCGCGGGATTTCCTCCGCGACGATGGCCGCGGTGCAACCCCATCCCAATGCCAGTAGGCGCAATATCATGTGAAATTCAAAAAGCGGGTGGCAGTCCGGTAGGATCGTTTGACGGTTCCAGGGGATTGAGGATGAGGCGGTGTTTTTCGATCTTGATGCGGGCCATCTCCTCAAAGCCCAGATGGATTTCCTCATCGAACAACGTTGCCAATTGCTTATAGGAAGGCAGCACCAACAGCAAAAAGCCCTGCGGTACCACCAACTGTCCGAAACGCCCGCCTTTGAGCGGTTGGGGCAGATATGGGTGATAGGGGCCACCGTGCAGATGCACTTCGGTCCGGAGACCTTTGGGACCCTGCTTCTTCTGGACCTTGAAAAACATCGAAACGGTGAAGGGTTGCTTCATGATGTGACGCTCTATGATCACCTCCGCATAACCATCTTCCAAACGCACCCATACCCGGTCGAGTGAAACCAGTTGTGCTAACAGACCGCTTTGTTTGGCAACAAGCGTACGGCCGAGCCATCGGTTGATTTGGGTTTCCGTCAAGGTGACCGGATACCCGCGGATCACCGAGTTTTGGAGAACCACCTTCATGTCCGGCCCGGCAGCGGCTGTTTGCGTCTGGTCGTAACCGCCGATGTCCGTTAGATCCTGCGACCGGGTGATGAAAACCATGGCCATCCCGAGGCCGACAGCGCCCGCCAGCAGGATTAGGGAAAGCAATCTGCGGAGGCAGCCGCCACCGGATCTGGTCTCTGAGGAATCGGCCATGAACGGTCTGCTTAGCATGGCGCCGCGAACTTGCAAAGCCTCGCTTCACGCGGCCTCAATCCGCCGCTTTCGGTGCGGGAGTTGCGGGTGTGCTGGGAGCGGCGGCCGGGGTCTCGCTCTTGTCGCCGCCTTTTTCCGCCTTGGAAGCCGCTTGATACGAAGATGAGCGGTAATCGGTTTGATAGAACCCCGCGCCCTTGAACAGGATGCCACCGCCCGTGCCAAGCAGGCGTTTGACTTGGCCACCACAGTTCTCGTCCGGGCAATGAATGAGTTTCTCGTCATTCATGCCTTGAAACACCTCGAAACGTTTCCCGCATTGTTGACATTCGTAGTCGTAGTTCGGCATGGCTTGCGGCGCGCCTTGTAACACGTTTCCCCGCCGGTGCAACCCCGGCGTGCGGGCGGGCGTCGGACAACACAACCCACGCCTCCCGACCGGCTTGGGATTTCGCGTGCCGTGGGCGGCTTCTTCTGCTTTAATCCCCGGCATGCAGCCACGTGTTAAAACCGTCGCCTCAATCACCATTGGGCAATTCTACGAAAACCACGCCGAAGCTCTCGGGTTGGTGCTACTCGGCGAACGGGTCGGCTTTGACCGCCCGATTTACGAACCCGCAATGAACCGCCCGGGTCTCACGCTCGCCGGATTCCATGCCCATTTCGCCTGGAAACGGTTGCAGGTGCTCGGTAACGCCGAGCTCGCCTATCTGCGCAAACTCTCACCCACCCTGCGGATCGACCGCTTCCGGAGGATGTGTGACCGCAAGATTCCATGCATTGTGGTGGCCCGGGGCGCGAAGCTGGAAGATGCCCTGCTGGCCGTGACCCAGGAACGTTCCATCCCGGTCTTCGGCACCTCACAGATCACGAAGAATTTCCTCAACACCGCCACCATCGGGCTCGAACACGACTTCGCGCCCAGCGTGACCCTGCATGGCTGCATGGTGGACATGCGCGGGGTCGGCGTGTTGATCGTCGGCAAAAGCGGATCGGGAAAATCCGAAACGGCGATCGGCCTGCTAGAACGCGGTGCCGTGTTGGTGGCAGATGACATGGTGCGCGTCAAATACGTGGGGGGCGACCTCGTCGCCAGCGCACCGGATTTGTCCCGTGGTTACATGGAGATCCGCGGCATCGGCATCGTCAACGTGGCGAACCTCTACGGCCTCGCCTCGATCCGGCCGGACAAACGCCTGGATCTGGTGGTCATGCTCAAGCCGCACGCCGATCTCAACGAGGTGGACCGTCTCGGCATGCAGCAAAAAACCTACGAGATCATGGGCCAGAATGTGCCCCATGTGGAAATCCCGGTCGCGCCGGGCCGCGATACGGCACGCTTGGTGACCATTGCCGCGCTCGACCTGCAACTCCGCCGCTTGGGATATAACATGGCGGACGAGTTCAACCAGCGCTTGCTCAAGCACATGGCGACGGACACCTGATCCTACGGATGCCACATCCGGTTGAGCACAAGCACGCGGGGGTCCAGCAAGGAGTTCATCACCTTTGAATCAGGAAAATCCGGTTCTCCGTGTAGGTGATCACGGCGTCCAGTTCGCGCATGAAATCGGCGCCGAACATGCCGACGTATCCTATGTCTTCATCGTCATCCCCGCGGGTGAGCTTGGTGGCGAGAACCTTGCGGTTGGTTAGAACCGCCGCGCCCATGGTCAGCTTGGCGATTTTCGTCACGGCGGCGGGGGCGCTACCGCCAATGCCCCAGACTTGCTGATCCAGCGGACCAACATCGCAGTCGTATTTCTTGGCGGCGGGCAGATGGAGCAGACTGGAGTCCGCACCGGTATCGATCATGTAGGTGACGGTTTTGCCGTTGAGCGTGCCATCGACGAAGAGATGGTTGCCGCGGCGTTCGAATTGGAACGACTGATATTTGCGCAAGGTGAGCAGTTCGTTGATCGTGAGACTCTGGCAATGCTGCAGAAACACCGCCCCCTCCTGACTCCACGCTTTCAGATAGATCTCGTCGTCGGGCAGAAAGCGCGCAATCGGCATCTGCAGGCTCTTGCCACCGATCAATTGCAAGGTGGCGACGGTCGGGGTTTTGGCAACCACCTTGCCGCGCAGCGTCTGGCCATCCTTGGTCTTGAACAAACGGAAATCGAGCGCTCCGGTGCCATTGGCCAAGCCCGCTTCATCCTGGTCGGAGCGATCAGGGCGCAGGAAAATCCGGCGATCCGGATAGGAAATCACCGCATCGAGCTTGCTCATGAAATCCGCGCCGAGGATGGCGTCGCCACGCGACTTCATGCCTGGCGGTTTGTCCTTGAGCAGGTCGGTCGCGAGGATGCGCCGGTCCTTGAAGACCGCCTCGCCCATCTGCAAGGTCGGCACCGGCGTCCACCCGGCGGGCGCTTCGCCCGAAACCCCGAATATTTTCTCGGTCATCGGTCCCACTTCCATGCCCGCCGCCGTGGCGAAAGGCGCATGCAGCAGGCTGGTTCCCGCACCTGTATCTA
>JAPLUJ010000671.1 GCA_026397695.1 Verrucomicrobiota bacterium
AATCATCACTCCCAGCGCTAGACTTCCAACTAATAACCAATAACTTCTAACCACCCCTGCCTCCATGAAAACCAATCCATCCGCGAGCCATCTCCGCAAGCCCCGCTTGTTCCTGTTAGCTTCCATCATGGTGACAGCCATGCCCGCCACGGCGGACGTGCGCCTGCCGAAGATTTTCACTGACAACATGATGCTGCAACGGTACTTGCCGGTGCGTGTTTGGGGCTGGGCGGATGCCGGTGAGGCGGTGAGCGTGACGCTGGACGGGAAAAATGCCGCGACCCAAACTGACAAGAAAGGCCAGTGGGCAGTCGAATTGCCGGCCATCAAGGCAGGCGAAAACCTGGAGCTAACAATCAAAGGCAAAAACACCCTGGCATTGAAAAACATCCTGATCGGTGACATCTGGGTTTGCGGTGGCCAATCCAACATGGAGATGGGTCTCGGTGGCTGTCTGGGTGCTGCGGATGATATCAAGGCCGCGAATTGGCCCAAGATCCGGCACATCAAGTTCAAACATGTGGTGTCAGGTCAACCGGAATCCGACGCGCCGACCGCAACCCCGTGGCAAGTCTGCTCGCCGGAAACCGCCGCGGGCTTTACCGCCGCGGGTTTCTATTTCGCCCGCGAAATCCACCAGAAAGCCGGCGTCCCCATCGGCATAGTGGATGACAATTGGGGCGGTACCCGGATTGAGCCGTGGACGCCGCCCGAGGGCCTCGCGTTGGTCGATGGGTTGAAGCCGCTGTTTGTCGCAAAACAGGATGCGATCAAGGTCTATCGGACCCAGTTGCCTAAAGCGTTGACCGAGTTGGAGGGGTGGATCGTCCAGGCCCGCAGTGATCTGGCCAGTGGCGCCCCGACCAGTTCTATGCCGGCCATGCCGACGATTCCAAGCGGTGGCTGGAGTGATATGTATAACGCCATGATCCATCCGATTGTGCGGTTTCCCATCAAAGGAGCGCTGTGGTATCAGGGCGAGTCTAACGGTGGTGAGGGGGATTCGTATTACGACAAGATGTGCGCCTTGATCGGGGGCTGGCGCCAACTGTGGGGCCAGGGGAATTTCCCGTTCTATTTCGTGCAGCTCGCCAGTTTCCAAGGAGTGATCGAGGATCCCGCCGGCGGCAATGGCTGGGCCAAACTGCGCGAGGCGCAAACCAAGTCGCTCTCGATTCCCAACACCGGCATGGCGGTCATCATCGATACCGTGCCGCTCGCGGAGGCGAACGACATCCACCCGAGAGGCGCAAACCAAGTCGCTCTCGATTCCCAACACCGGCATGGCGGTCATCATCGATACCGTGCCGCTCGCGGAGGCGAACGACATCCACCCGAAAAACAAATACGACGTGGGTACGCGCTTGGCCTATTGGGCGCTCGGGCGCGACTACGGCCAACAACAACAGGTGGTTTCGGGGCCGCTGTTCAAGGCGCTCAAGGTTGAGGGTGCCAAGGCGCGCCTGGCATTCGACCACCTCGGCACCGGCCTGATGGTGGGCAAGAAGGAAGGCCGCAGCCCGGCCGTGGAAAACAAGGGTGGAAAACTCAAGCGCTTCGCCATTGCAGGAGCCGACAAGAAATGGTTCTGGGCCGATGCGGTGATCGATGGCAACACGGTTTCCGTGACTTCTCCCGAGGTAAAGGAACCGGTCGCGGTGCGCTATGCCTATCAGATGAATCCGGACGGCGCCAACCTCTATAACCGCGAAGGCCTCCCGGCTTCGCCCTTCCGCACCGATAACTGGTGAGCTGCCGGCTTTCGATCACTTGATCTCCATGCCGGTTTTGGTCCAGACCCAGCGCTCCACTTTTCCGCCCTTGACGTATGCTTTAGCCTGTATGGTTTTGGCACCAAAAATGGTTTCCGCGTTATAGCTGATGGATCCCGTTTGGAACACCTCGCCGCCTGCGGTTTCATTGGCTTCGGCCTTCCATTCCTGCACCTGATCAAAGGTAAACTCCTTGATCTGGCCAGCCTTCAGGCTCGCCTGCATGACCTTCACCACATCGTCCGAACCGGCTGTCACAGGAGCGGTTTCCACCACCGGCGCGGGGGTGGGTGCTGTCGGTGGTGTCACCACCGTATTGTCCGGGGTTCCCGCCGGAGCAGGAGTGGGTTCTGGGGCGGGACTTGGCTTGGGAGTAAGGGTGGCAGGTACCGGCGGTGGAGTCACGACCACTGGCGGACTGGCGGCGAGTTGCTCCATGAGGTCGGTCTGGAAAATCGGCAGTGATCCGGTATACGGGCCATCGCCCGGACTAACCACGGCATGGGTGGTTTCGATGCGAACCAACTTCACGCGGTTGCCCGAAGGAATGGTCATGGTCACCTCTGATGCGGCGTCGGTTACTTTGACATCGGCTTTGAGAGTGACCTTGGCCGGGAGTTGATCGGGCGTGAGGCTGGCGGGATCCACCGCCGGCAGATGGGTTGCCTCATGGAGGCGCGCCTTGTCCGCCGAACTCATGGGAGTGATGCCGGTCATTATGAATCGCAGGCGTGGTTCCATCCTGTAGCCCACAAGACCTGCCACCGCTATTCCCAAAAGCATCAGAAAGAGTTTCATGTGATGGCCGCTGATTAACACCACCTCTCTCCAATGAAAAGCAATTTATATGAATGCTGCATCGAATTCTACACCGGGACATGAAACAACACCCCGGGGACATCCTGGTGTCTGATCGGGCATCAGGATTTCCCGCAAGCGGTTAGTGCGAAAAACCTGGGTGGTTCGTTCACTCGTCATTGATAATTTGACGCGCATGCCGCGTCCTGTGGGGATTCTGGAGGTGTTAGTCACGGCGGCGGTGTTGATGCTGAGGCCCCCATTCAAAGTGGCCGTGCCGGTGCCGCCGAGGCGGGGAAGGACAAAACAACCCGAAAAAGAAACTTGTGCACAGGAGCGGAATGCTTTATGTCTCTTCTCAGTCGCAGGCGGACTGCCGGTTTTTTTCTTCCGGTGAGGCGTATGCGATTCAATTTCCGGCCCACCCGCCGCACCATGATTTTTCTGGAACGACTCCATATCGAACACCTAACCGATCATTGTGATCGGTCGGACCACGCTGTTACCGATCCATGATCCGGCGTTTGGTCCATCGTTCCGCTCCCCTCTTCGCACCGGTTTTGTGCGGCGGCTTTGTCCGGCCGTACACCGGCGCGTCGCATCCACCCACTGGAGGACAATCCCATCGCTAAGCCATCAAGAGACCAAAACAGGGGTCGTTTCCGCGATATGACGCGGATCAAGAGGCACTCCTGAAAGCCCAATCCCTCGGACTCGACCTCGTCGAAATCGCCGGTCAAGTGGACCCTCCCGTCTGCAAAATCGTCGATTACGGGAAATACAAATACGAACAGGCCAAGCTGAAGAAACAGAAATCGAAAAGCGCCACCCGGATGAAGGAAGTGAAATTCCGCGTCGGCACCGGCCAACACGATTACAACATCAAGCTGGGCCGGGCGGAAAATTTCCTCGAGGGCAATCACAAGTGTCGCTTCGTCTTGCAATTCCGCGGACGCGAAAATGCCCACAAGGACTTGGGATTCGTGGTGCTCAACCGGATCATCGAAGACCTCAAATCCATGGCTCAGGTGGACCAGGCTCCCCGCCTCAACGGCCGCGCCGTCGCCATGATCCTCTCGCCGCTGCCATCCCACCTGCGCAAGCGCAAGTTCCACCTGTTCCATGGCGAACTCATAGACGAGGACGACTTCGAAGAGGACGAAACCCACGAACCCGAAATCGATGACGAGGTTCCGGATGAAGTGCCGGATGAAGTGCCACACGCAGTTTTTCACGAATCCCGGCCGGCACAGCCGGATGCGGCGGCCACGCCGGCTTGATTTTCCTCACTGCCCGTGGCGGCGGTTGGCAACCGCTACTTCTATTTGAGATATCGTGTGGAATCTATCGTCAATAAAGCGTCCCTCTGTCAGACCTGCCCTGGTGAGGCCCATGCGCAGCAGCGGATTTTTCACTGGAGGCTCCGCGAAATGTCCCGGTGGTTTTTTTATTATCGTGTTTTCCGGCTGCATTCTGCTTGACTACCCGTGCGTCCGCGATGCCCGAAGATTCCACTGAAGACACCCTGTTGCTGGTCGACCCCGATCTGGATTTCCTGGATTGGGCCACCCAGCATTTGGCTGCGGCGAACCTGCGGATCCTGCGCTGTGACAACGCGGCCAACGCCCTCAAGGTCCTAGAAAACCAATCGATCGGGGTGGTCGTTGCAGGGATGAATCTGGAGCCCTTCGATGGCATGGAACTGCTCCGGCGCATTCTCCAACAGAGTCCGCAGACGCTGGTGATCCTCACCACAGGCTTCCCAAGCACCGCACAAATCATCGAAGCCACCCAACATGGTGCCCACGATGTGCTGCGCCGGGAATCACTGGCCTTCGAATTAAGGCACATCGTGGAATCCGCCCTGCAAACCCGCGAACAACGCCGCAGCGCAAGCCAACCCGCCGCCGAACTGCCAAAATACGATGGACGGGTCAAAATCATCGGAGTGTCACGGGCACTACAGGAGGTTTTCAAGCGGGTCGGTCGGGTCGCCAGATCGGACGCTCCCGTCCTGATCGTCGGCGAGAGTGGCACCGGCAAGGAACTCGTCGCCAAGGCGCTGCACGAATACAGTCCAAGGCGCCAAAAGGAGATGATCACCATCAATTGCGGTGCCATTCCGGACAATCTGTTAGAAAGCGAGCTTTTCGGACATGAAAAAGGATCCTTCACCGGGGCGATCGCCCGCCGCGAAGGCCGCTTCGAACAAGCCGACGGTGGCACGCTTTTTCTCGATGAAATCGGCGACATGCCGCTCACCATCCAGGTGAAGCTGCTGCGCGTATTGCAGGACGGTTCGTTTTCCCGGGTGGGATCTAACGAAACAATCATCACCGACGCACGGATCATCGCCGCCACTCACACCAACCTGGCCGAGGCGGTCACGGCCGGGCGTTTTCGCGAGGATCTCTACTATCGGCTCAATGTGGTGGAAATCCGCATCCCCCCGCTGCGCGAACGCCCGGAAGACATCCCGCTGTTAGATGATTTTTTCCTCCAGCGCATCGCCAAGAAAAACGGCATGGCCCACATCCGCCTAGCCGCCGAGGCCATCAGCACCCTGCAATCCCACTCCTGGCCGGGCAACGTCCGCGAATTGGAAAACACCATCGCCAGGGCCTGCGCGCTCACCTCATCTAACATCCTGCTGCCGGCGGATATTCCCCTCACCTCCGCTCCGGGCAGATCACCCGCATTGCTCTCGGCGGCCATCGACCAGTTGATCAATGTGGCGCCCACCGGCGTGGATCTGCTCGCCTGGGCCACCCGCGAAATTGCAGGCCGCGTGGTCGAACGTGCCGCTGGCGATATCAAAGAGGCGTCGGGAGTGCTCGACCTGCCCGCAGACGCACTCAGGAAAATCCTCGCACGGACATTCTAACTTCATGCAATCCAGGTTGGTTTTCCCGTTCATCCTGTTAGTCCTGCAGTCCGTCCTGTCAGGCCAGGATACCGCTGCGTTGATGCGCAAGGGAGATGACGCGCTGGCCTCCGGCCTGTGGGAAATGGCCGCCTTGCATTTCAGCGATTGCCTCACGCACCGGAATCTCCGCGCCGAAGACAAATCCCAAGTGGCCATCCGCCTCGCCGAGTCCTGGATCCGCGATGGCAAACCTGCGGAGGCCCTCGCCTTGCTCGAACAATCGATGGTCTCGCAACATCCCGAGGCACCTTTCTGGAAAGGCCAAGCCTTGGCAGGATGGGGACACTTCTCCGAGGCACTCGCCGCCTTCACTCCCGTATTGGCAAATCCGGCGGCACCCCACCGCAACGAAACCGGATTCACCATGGCAAGTCTGCAGTTGGCGCTGGGTCAGCCGGCAGCCGCATTGGCTACTCTCGGCACGCTCGCGGAAACTCCCGCCGACAAGGCCCTGACCGCCAAGGCGCAGCTCCATCAGGTGGAAATTCTGTTGGATCTCGGACGCTCCGCCGATGCGCGGAAAACCATGCCCGCCACATCTTCGATCCGCCCCAGCGAACTGCCACTCGCGACGCTTCTCGAAGCCCATTTGCTCCTCACCGAAGACCATCCGGCAGAGGCCGCCGCCAGATTCCAAACCCTCGTCGATCAACCACAAGGTCAGTCCCTCCTCCACCACCACGCCGCAGCCATCGGACTCGCCGATTCCCTGCTGGCCCAAAAATCTCCGGAGGCCGCCTCGAATTTCCTGCTCTCATTCATTCAGGACCACCCCGATTCGCCCCTCCTGCAGCCAATGTTCAAACGCCTCCTCGATGGCTTGCCCGACACGCCCACGCCTACGGATCCCGTCCTCGAACGCCTGGCGCAATGGATCAGTCCCAGCGAACTCACCGCCACCGGTGCCATCAACACCCTCGATGCCAATGCCGCCTCAGCATGGCCAAGCAACTTCCCTTCTAACGAATTGCTCGCCTTCTCGCTCATCACCCGCGCGCTCGGACTCCATCGCATCCAGACCCCCGCAGCACGTACCGAGGCCCGCCGACTGCTCACCCGCCTCCGGCTTGAATTTCCCGCTCACTTCCTCACCCAGCGCGCCCTGTTCCAAACGGCCCGCTGGGCGCTTGAGGAAGGTGCCACCGACCGTGCCTTCAGCATGCTCGACTCCCTCCGGGAATCCGCCCCATCGCCCATCCTGCGGGGTGAAGCGGCTTTTCTCGAAGCCCGCACCGCTTTCTCCAAGGGCGACAAGGATCAGTCTATCCGGTTGTTCGAAGAAGCCGCCAAATCACTGGCTGAAAACGAGGCGCACACCGCCCGCTTCAATGCCGCCATTCTCCGACTTCCCGGTACCTCCCCCCCCCTCACACCGGTGCTCCCCTGACTCGCCATCCAGAGCACCCGCGAGTTCCCGAAGCCCGCCTCGCGGGCGCCGAAGCCGCTCTGGCAGAAGCCACCGCC
This sequence comes from Verrucomicrobiota bacterium, assembly GCA_026397695.1. GTDB lineage: Bacteria > Verrucomicrobiota > Verrucomicrobiia > Verrucomicrobiales > Akkermansiaceae > Luteolibacter. The sequence goes on from JAPLUJ010000671.1 coordinate 6,961, forward strand.
GATCTTCCCTTCGCCCGCCAGCAATTGGCCGTTCTAACGGAAAATCCGGAAATATCCAGTGGCCTGAGCACCTTGCGGATCGCCTTGGTCAGACTCCGCATCCATGATCTCGCGAAGGATTCCGCCGCCGCCATCACCACCGCCAAGTCCATCCTCGAACTCTATCCGGCGGACCCCGCAGCCGCCGAGGCCGCGTTCATCCTCGGACGCAATCTGTTCCAAGCCCGCAGTTACAACGACGCCCGCCTCGTCCTCCAAAAACTCGCCGCTACGGATACCGACCCGGATCGCGCCCAAGCCGCCGGCCTGCTGGCGGCCCGCTCCGCCGCTCTCGTCCCCACCAGCCAATCCCAACAGGAAGCCCTCACCCTGTTCGACAAGGTGATCGAATCCAAAGGCTCCGTCGCCTCCATTGCCATGCTGGAAAAAGCCCGCCTCATGATCGACCTGAACCGCCTCACGGAAGCCTCCGCCTTCCTGCACAATTGGTTCAACTCCCTGCCCAAAAACGATCCTCTCCATCTACCCGCCGGACTTCTGTTAGGTGAGGCGATCTACGCCCAAGGCAGTGTCAACCCCGATTCCCTCACCGACGCGCTCGCGGTTTACGACCAACTTCTCGTCCACTCGGAGAAGCGTCCCTCGGTCTTCAACCGCCTGCAATACCTCCGCGGCAGAACCTTGGAACAGATTCCCGACGCAAATGATCCGTCACGCAAACGCGAAAAACAGGCATTCATCGCCTATTACTCGGTACTCGAAACTCCCACTCCCCCCGCCGAATGGCACTACTTCGAACTCTGCGGCTTCCGCGCCCTCGCCCTGTTGGAAAAAGCCGGACGCTGGCCGGCCGCCATCGCCTGCGCCAAAAAAATCGCATCGTTCAAAGGCCCCCGTGCCGATGAGGCCGCCACCCGCGCCAGCCAACTCCAACTCAAACACATGATCTGGGAAGACTGAACGTGGAAAAAGAAGTGATCCGTAATCAGTGATCGGTAATCAGTTCAATAAACCCGCCTATCCTCTATCCTCTATCCTCTATCCTCTATCCTCTATCCTCTATCCTCTATCCTCTATCCTCTATCCTCTATCCACTATCTTCTATCTTCTATCTTCTATCCACTATCTTCCAACCACACCACGCACATGCTCAAGCTCCTCATCACTGGCAAATCCGGCCGCATGGGCCAGGCCCTGCTGCAGGCGGCCGCCGGGGAATCCCGTGTCACTGTTGCCGCCACCCACGATATCGGCGAGGATTTGATCGCCGCCATGCAACCTACCGCCTGCACCATCGATTTCACCGTTCATGCGTTCACCTCCCAAGTCATCGCCGCTGCCATGCAGCATGGCAGCCGTCTGGTGATCGGCACCACCGGCCACAGCGATGAACAACGCGCCATGATCCGGGCAGCGTCACTCCAACTCCCCATCGTTTACGCGGCGAATTATTCGGTCGGCGTCAACACCTTGTTCTGGCTCACCCGCCAAGCCGCCCGCGTCCTCACCCAGGACCGCTTTGATATCGAGGTCACCGAAATGCACCACCGCCATAAAATCGACGCGCCCTCCGGCACCGCGCGCCGTCTGTTAGAGATTCTCACCGCGGAAACCCATACCTCTCTCGATGCCGACGTCGCCCACGGCCGCCATGGCAATATCGGCCCGCGCAATGCCCGTGAAATCGGCATGCACGCACTGCGCGGCGGCGACGTCGTGGGCGATCACACCGTGATCTTCGCCGCCGACGGCGAACGCGTCGAACTAACCCACAAGGCGTCCTCACGTCTCACCTTCGCCGCCGGTGCCATCCGTGCCGCCCTGTGGCTCCAGGATCAACCCGCCGGCCTCTACGACATGCAGGACGTGCTCGGCCTAAGGTAAAATCGGCCGCACCGCGTGCTGCGTACAAATTATTGATGTGATCGCATCAATAATCAGGATGAGTTGCTCAGAAGAGAAACCCCACGGGCGGCCCCGCCCAATCCTGTTCAATTAAGAAATTCGAACCGCAGATGGACGCAGATGAACACAGATAAAATCAAAAATCTCTCTTCATCTGCGTCTATCTGCGTTCATCTGCGGTTAAAACCCTCTTCTCTTCCTGCTTAATTGAA
>JAPLUJ010000598.1 GCA_026397695.1 Verrucomicrobiota bacterium
GGCGGTATGCAAATCTTGAGGCACATCGCTGCCGGTGACGGTTGGTGGGGTGGATGCCATGGAGTTACCCGGTCAGTGTCCCATTTTCCTCGGGGGTCGACAAGCCGTTTCTCGATGCATCGCCAATGTCAATTCGTCATCCGCCGTGGATCCTGTTTCGGCTCTGGAGGGCATGGCACTCACCTGCCCGTAGCCTCGATTCCCGGAAAATAAGGGCGACATACGGGCACACGGGGGAAACTCTATCAAAACAAAAAAAAGCCTAAATCCATTGATGTTAAAGGATTTATGAGGGTACCCCGGCTTGGACTCGAACCAAGGACCAATTGATTAAGAGTCAACTGCTCTACCAACTGAGCTACCGAGGCATTGGGGTCGCCGCCCGCATGTTTGGCGAAGCTCACGCGGACGACGCAGGAGGTTTAGCAAGGCCTCACACAAGGGCAATCGTAAAATGCATGGCGTCGGCGGAATTTTTTACGGGATGCCGCCGGTGGCGGGGTTGTGAGGCGGGACGGACGCCCAGCCTGAACTTGTGGAAGCACGCCATACCTGAGAAGCGGTGGTCATACTTGGGAGAGGGCAGCATCGCAAGAAACCGTTAGAGGACGGACAACCAGGTTACCTCCAGTCGCCCGCATGCAACCACAGGATGGCCCGCCCGTCAGCGTTCAATACGAAGGACAACCCTTTGGGCGGGTGAGTTGCCGTGAGTAAATCCGCCGATCCGCCGTCGCCTGCGCATCAATGCGCTTGCCAGCGGGCTTCGGGCAGGTTGAATGGTCCGTGTGAAACATGCAGACCGCGAGTTCCTTTTTCGTTTGTTAGAAACCCCCAGTCCCACGGGTTTTGAAATGCCGGGCCAGCAGGTGTGGGCGGAGTGGATCGGCAGGCATGCCGCCGCCGTCGCGTGCGACTCCTATGGCTCGACCTGGGCGACGCTGCCGGGCAAGTCGCCCGGCATTGTCATGTTAGAGGCGCATGCCGACGAGATCGGCTACATGATCAAACACATCGATGAGCACGGGTTTCTGCGGCTTGACCGGGTGGGCGGATCGGACGCGGCGACCGCCCGCGGCCGCCGGTTGGCGATTCTTGGTGACCACGGCACGGTTGCGGGCATCATCGGCAACACCGCGATTCACCTGCGGCACGACGATCTGAATGCGGAAAAAGCGCCTGCGGTGCATGACCTGTGGGTCGATGTGGGGGCCGCCAATCCCGCCGAAGTCGCGCAACTCGGGATCCGCGTGGGCCACCCGGCGGTCTATCAGGACGGCCCGTTGGAACTCGCCAACAAGCGGCTCGTCGGCCGCGCCCTGGACAACCGCATCGGCGGCTACATTATCGCCCAGGTGATGAAACGCATTGCCAGCGGCAAAAGGAAGCCGGCCTTCACGCTGGTCTGCCTGAACGCCATTCAGGAGGAAATCGGCGGCCACGGTGCGGTCATGGCGACCTATCGGCTCAAGCCCGCTGTCTGCGTTTGTCTGGACGTCACCCACGCCACCGACACGCCCGGGTTGGAGGCGGCCAAACACGGCAGCGTGAAACTCGGCGGCGGACCCACCCTAACCCATGGCACGGCCAACCACCCGCTGGTGGTCAAGCGTCTGATCGAGGTGGCCGCAGCGCACAAGATCCCGGTCCAACACGAAGCCAGCAGCCGTTTTACCGGCACCGACACCGACAAGATTTTCCACTCCCGGCAAGGCGTGCCGAGTGCGCTGGTTTCGTTACCGCTGCGTTGCATGCATTCGGTGGTGGAAACCGCGCATCTTGATGACATCGCGCATACCATCGAGCTGTTGACTGCGTTCGTGCTTGCGCTCAAGGAGCGGGAAGAGTTCCACCAAACCTTGCACTGATTTCTTGATGCTTGTGTTTTCTTGACCGGCGGGAGTTCCCGGGTCAAGGATGCGCCGCCGATGAAACCTCTGAAATCGCCAATCGTCCGCTGGCTGCTTCTCCTAACAGGAGTGATCGTGTTAGGCGCCTGTGGCCCGTCAGGGCCAGAATACTCGGGCTACATGGCCGGGATCGGCGGCCAGACGCAAGCACATTCGGGCGGTGGTTCCAGCCATCCGGCACCCGCCATCCCGGATGACATTTCCTACTGGGATGGCGACGGGGCCACGGGCAGTCCCTTGATCAGGATCAACCGTGGACAACAAAAGGCGTTCTTTTACAAAGGCGGGGTGCTCGTCGGGGTGTCGCGCATTTCCAGCGGCAACGAGGATCACGCGACACCGCCCGGCAAATACAAGATCATGGAAAAGGACAAGGACCACAAATCCACGATCTACGGCGTCTTCAAGGACAAGGCCAGCGGTCAGATGCTCAATGACAATGTGGACATCCGGGTGGACAAGATCCCTCCGGGAGCGGTTTATTACCCTGCGCCGATGACGAATTTCATGCGCATCACGGGAGGCGTTGGCATGCACACCGGTTACTTGCCAGGCTATGCGGCATCGCACGGTTGCATCCGCATGCCGCACCAAATGGCCGAGAAATTCTTTGAAAACGTGGTGGTCGGTACCCCGGTGATCATCGAGTGAGAAGATACCAGATACCAGATACCAGATACCAGATACCAGAGATCAGAGACCGAGGACAGAGGTCGGAGGTCGGAGGAGAAGGAGGCTTGTTCCTAGGCTTCCGGGGTTACTTGGGAGAGCAGCCATGCTTGGTAGGGTTCGGCGATGGCAGTGGGTTTGAGAGCGATGATTTCAGGCACATCGTAGGGATGGAGGTCCGCCAGCGCCTGTTGGAACGCGGGCCATGCGGCGGTGCTGGTTTTGAAAATTGCGAGCACTTCGGTGGCCGATTCCACTTCTCCCTGCCAGCGGTAAACCGACGCCACAGCGGGAATGAGATTGACGCATGCAGCGAGTTGCTTTTCTACCAGTGCCGTGCCAATCTGGCGCGCCAACGCCACTTCGGGAAATGTGCAGAGCACGACGAGCACCTCGTTCATGTGTGTTTCTGCATTCGGAACGTGGAGAAGGCAACAACGAACACCACAAACCGCGATGCCGCAAGCCGGCATGACCCCGGTCCAACAATCCAAACCATCCGTGAAATCCGGTTTCCTTGAAAAGCTCGTCGCCCGTCTGGACCGCGTCGAACACGGTGAGGTCCAACAGATCGTCACCCGCTTGATCCGCGAAAAAGGCTTCCTCGAGAAAGTCTTCGAAGCGTTGCAGGAAGGTGTCATCATTCTCGACCCGCAGGGCGTGATCGGATTCGTCAACCATGCGGCCAGCCGGTTTTTCGGGCTTGATCCGGGGAAAGCGGCGGGTGAACGGATTTCCACGCAGGTCCGCGGACTGGACTGGGAGA
>JAPLUJ010000178.1:0-2302 GCA_026397695.1 Verrucomicrobiota bacterium
TCTCACCGTGCCGGTCCCCGCAACCCCGGACATCATGAACGGCCGCGTCACCGCCATGAACCACGCGCTCGAGCTGCTCGCCCGCCAGATCGCCGGCCAGAGGTAACGCTGGCTCGTTAGCAGTATTCGTTGAAATCGAAGATGGCCTGCTGCCTGACAAAGTCGGATGCCCCTGTGAGTTCGCGTTTCGCTTGCTCGTAATCGAACTGCTTGATCTCGCGTGAATCCCTACCCGCCAAGGAAGCAAGCTCTATCGTGCGTGCATACACCATTTCACGTGTGACCGGACGGATGAGAGAAACGGTGCCTTGCATATTTTTACGGATTGATTGTGAATGCAAATAATTGAACGCGGTCCAATCTAGCCACGCGTGCCGGGTGTTAGCCATGGGGTCTTCACCCCTATTCTGTTTTCGGATGACCGGCTTCATCAAGTTGATTTTCATGACGGCTTCCGGGAGAAGGCCGCCCGGGAGAAGGCCGGACGACACCCTGGGTGTGTTTCGGCGAAGAGAAGAAATCCTTGCCGCTGAAATTACCCGGCCGGTTCCCCAGGTCGAGAATAATGTTTTTGGGTTTTTGGGGGTTACACCCCATAGCCAACGTGCAAACCACGATGTAGGTTTGCTGCGTAGTTGAAGAGACGAGACCCACTCTCATTCAACGTGACAGTGATACCTCAACAATCCGATTCTAACAAATAGAAACACGCTTATGTTAATGACCATCGCCATGATTCTGATCATCCTGTGGGTGTTGGGCCTGGTGTCCAGCACCACCATCGGGGGATTCATCCACGTTTTGCTGGTTGTGGCCATCATCATTCTGCTGGTCAGGGTGATCCAGGGCCGCCGGATCTAAACCCCCGTTTCGCCATCTCATCATGCAGAAGCGTGGAAACTGACAAAGAAATGTTAGATAAAAGCACTCGTGAAATTATTACCCCACGTCCTCGCCGCAATGATCCTCCAGGCCGCATCCGCATCCGCGGTGGAGCAGATTGTGACCCTCGGCGATTCGCTGACCTTTGCCTACGAGGCGGAGTTCGGATTCCAACTGGATTTATTTTTTGTCAGTTACGGCGACGGCTTCAGTTCCAGAGTGCGCAACTGGGCGGAAATCCTCAATGATCCCATCTATCGGCACGAGCGCTTCGACCTGGGCACGCGCCAGAACATCAGCATTCTTGGATTATACGATATCTTCTTCCGCCACAAGAACAACTGGGCGATTCCCGGATTGAAAGTCAACGGTCTCCGCCGATTCGTCAACGGCGAGGAGACTTTCCTCAACTTGTTGGATCTGGGTCCGGATCTAACGTACATCATCGAACAATCCTCCTTCAATGATGCCACCGACTTCCCCCTAGCGGATCTCAAATCACAGATCCAGAACACGGCGGAACGCCTGACCCTTTTCATCGGCGGCAATGACGTGAGGGAGATCTATGGGACCGTGTATGACGGTGGTTCTGCCGGGACCTTCATCGAGGATTTCATCAGCGACTCGGCCTTCATTCTCGATTGGGTGCTGACCCTCAACCCGAACATCCAGATTGTGGTGGTCAACGTGCCGCACATCGGCATCACCCCGGACATCAAAAAAAAGTGTCCCACGGATCCGGTGAAAACCGAGCGGGTGACGGTGGTCCTGCGCGAACTCAACCGCCGTCTCGCCGAACTGGTCGGCGCGCGCGGTCTCGGCTATGCTGATGTCTTCACCCCCACCCTCAGTCTGTTAGGACCGGGTCCGCTGTGCATCCACGGCATCACGTTCCAAAACACGGGGGACACCGACGGGGCCTTGGACTACGTCTGGCTTAACGGTCCGATCAGCGCGAATTTCCATCCGAACACCAACGCCCAGACCATCGTCGCCAACGAAATCATCGCGGCGTTCAACACGCGCTATCACACCGGTATCGCGCCGCTTACCGCCACCGAGATGCTCGGCGGTTTGCTCAAAAAGACCACCAGCCAGATCGACATGACATTCGCCGCGTGGATGACCGGCTTCGGTCTCACCGGGCTAACAGAATCCGATGATTCCGACGGCGACGGGGTACCGGCAGCGGTGGAATTCGCCCTCGGTCTCAATCCCACCCTGCGCGACTCTCACAAAATCACCTCCGCTTTGATGTACAACAACGGCATCCCGGCCCTCGAACTGGCCTATCCGATCCGCCTGCCGGTTTCCAGCCACTACGCTCTGGCCCCCGCGTCATCGGTCGATCTCACATCCCCCTTCATCCCCTTTGCCGTCCCGCCGGTGCCGGGCACCGACGGCATCGCCCGTGCCCGTC
>JAPLUJ010000178.1:2314-2913 GCA_026397695.1 Verrucomicrobiota bacterium
CCCCAGGGGATTCCTGCGCTTGCAAAGCACGGTCACTCCGTGATCCCAAGGGGAACGCGTGTGTCTCGCCGACTGTGCCTGGCATTTTGCCGGACACCCTGGGCGGTGATTCCATGCGAAGCATGATCGATCCGCCCCAAAAGTAGGGTTTCAATCCATGGTGGGAAATCCTGCAATGGGTTTCAGTTAAAACGTATCGAACATCAACCCAACAACAAATAAAACAAGTTATGAAAACAACATCAAATGGGAGCTGCCTGCATGTCTGATTATTTGCTTTCCATGGTGCGCAAAGCCTGTCATCTTCTGACAGGCCGTCAGGAACTCCAAAGCGACAAGCAGACCATCGCCGCCTTCGAGCAGAAGGTTCAGGACGCCAAAAAGGCCCTCCAGTGAGGGCGTCAAATTCCAAGCCGCATAGCCATGAGCACCGACCCCGCATCCCAATCGCAGAAGAACACGCGCATGACCGGTCTGCCTCCGTTGGCCGCATTTGCGATGGCCCTTGGCATGGTGTTGTCCACTTTAATTGCGGCCGGCACATGGAAAGACGTTCGCAAGCGTCCGGATAAAAACAATATCCGCATCACCGGCTCGGC
>JAPLUJ010000178.1:2932-4406 GCA_026397695.1 Verrucomicrobiota bacterium
TCACCGGCTCGGCACGGAAACGGATCGTATCCGATCTGATTCAATGGTCCGCCACGGTTGAGGCCAAAGCCCCGGAACGCACGGCAGCCTATATGGCGCTGAAGAGCGGGACCGACAAGGCGGTTGCCTTTCTCAAGGAACTCGGCATTGAGGCGGAGGAAATGCAAACGCAGTCCGCCGCCATCACGGAGGAGTTCGAGACGGTTAAGGAGGTCAAGGTGTTGCCGGGAACCAATGTTCCGTTGCACTCTGAAAAGAGAGTGTCCACAGGCTTTCGTGCGATGCAGGTCGTCTCCCTGAGTTCGGCGGATATCCCGCTCATCGAAAAAGCATCACGCGAGATCACCACCTTGCTCGAACAAGGGGTGTTCGTGACTTCCCACTCCCCGAGTTACTACTACACGCGGCTTGGCGAACTCAAGCTCGAGATGCTTGCGGAAGCCGCCAAGGACGCCCGCGGCCGCGCCGAGAACATCCTCCGCTCGGCAGGCAATACCAGTGTCGGCAAGTTGGTTTACGCCGACATGGGCATCATCAACATCAACGCCGCCAACTCCACCGGAACCTCCAACGAAGGAAATAACGACACATCTTCCTTCGAAAAGGACATCATCACCATCATCCACGCCGAGTATCAGGTGAATTGATGACACCAACCGACCCCGGACTCTCCGTTCACAGCAGCCTGCACGAGCTGCCCGCGCACGTCATTCTGGTGGTCGCCACACCGGGTGAAATCCGCTCCCGCGGCATGGGTCTCACCATTCGTGCGGGTGCTGCCGCATGCCCGTTCGGGTGTTGTCTCATCGGCGAAACCGCACGCGGCATCTGCCATCTCGCGTTTTTCGATGCGGGCAGCCGCACAAGTGCCATGGCTGAAATGCACGCCTCATGGCCGCAGGCGGAAGTGCTTTGGGACGACACTCATGCCGCGCGTCTGGCCGCGGCAATTTTCGCGCCATCTATGTTAGAGCGCCCGTCGGCGTCATGGAATGTCTTTGTCCGCGGCACGCCCTTCCAATTGCGCGTGTGGCGGGCGCTGTTGCGGGTGCCGGCGGGATCGCGCATCAGCTACTGCCATCTCGCCGCCGCCGCAGGCCATCCCACAGCCGCCCGCGCCACCGGCTCCGCCGTCGGGAAAAACCCCGTCGCATTCCTCATCCCCTGCCACCGCGTGATCCGTGAGAACGGCACCCCGGGCCTCTACCGCTGGGGCGCCCTGCGCAAACGTGCCATGCTCGCATGGGAAAGCGCCGGGATCCACGCCGGACCTCATTGTTAGAAAAACATCGGCCCCGCCTCCTGCCGCGCCCTCCCGCCCGCCCGTTCCACCGTCGATGGCCTTACCAATTATTGATGCGGTCGCATCAATAATTGGTACGCGATGCCCGTTCTCCCGCCTTTTGTCTTTGCCTTGGGGCGGGAATGGCCTACCAAGAGCGCCCGCCACTCTCATGAGATTGCTCCGCATCCT
>JAPLUJ010000468.1 GCA_026397695.1 Verrucomicrobiota bacterium
TGGCGCATTTCCTCGCCCTTCGCGCCGATCGCCAGAGTCAATTCGAGTTGCAGCGGCAAACGGCCCTGGACGTTCCAGTCATACTGCCACTCCATCCTGCTGGCGTCCAAGACCCGCCACTCGAAAAACGCGACGTCTTCTAACAAAACTATTTCGGCAAACGGTTTCTTGCTGAGCGCCGAACTGCCGAACGTGGACGCGGATCCTTCGAGGATTTCGTTTTCGTAATACCTGAGGACGATGTCGAGGTAGCCGCTGCTGCGGCGTTTGACGGTGGAGAGTTGCACGGCCTTGGCGATGCGCTCCTGGCCACCCCAGGTAAAACACATCGGGACATTCTGGAGCGTCAGATCGGAAATGTAATGGGAACCGGACCCTTCAACCTTGAGATCCATGCGGGTATTGCCCGGCAGTGAGGAAAACCGCTGGCCGAGCAGTTCGAAAAATGCCTGGTGGAGCATTTCTTCGTTCTGGGATTCCACGATCGTGTTGCCCAGAGCCAGCGAGCTGCGGGCCGTGGCAAACACCATGCCCACAATGAGCGCCAGCAACGCCATGGCGAGCACGAGCTCTAGCAACGTGAAGCCGGCATGACGGGATCTAACGGGTTGAAGATTCACGGTTGATACATGCGGCCGTACCGCCAGGTTTCGACGGCACGCTCCTGCCACTGCGAGTTTTCAAACCATCGTGCCCGCACTTCGATGCGATACATTTCCTGCAAAAACTGACCGTCCTGATTTTCCATTTTATCGAGTAATTCGATGGTGGTATCAAGCTCGATACCGGTGTCCGCCACGGTGGCATTGGTGACTCCTTCCTCAAGTGTGGGCAGTGAGAGCGTCTCATCAAGCGCGCTGTCGAGGATGCGGGTGATGCGCAATTCACTTTGCGCGAGCGTGGCCACAGCCGCCATCCGGTGCAGCGCCACGACGAAGCCGGTGGCGGCGATGCCGAAAACCGCCAGCGCCAATACCATCTCAAGGAGAAGGAATCCCCGTCTAACGGAATGGAGCGGGCGGGTCATCGGGCATCAAGCAGGCTTTCGTGGATGCTGGCGGTGAGCGGATGATAGGTGTCTTCCGCCCAGCTCTTGTCGAGCACAAGACGCACCGAAATCGGTTCGCACAGCCCGGTCGGGTCGAAGCGCCAGATGTGGAGCGAGTTTTTGCCGGTGTTGAGCCACTCGGTGGAATTCCAGCGGCGGATGAACACCTCGAGGGCACCGTCCCACATGTATTGCCGGTGTTCTCCTCCGCGCGGTGTGACGGGTTCACCGCCGATGCGGTGGCCGCCGACGGTTGTTTTCTCATCATTGCCCGCCTCGGCCAGCGGCAACAGCCGCACAACGCCCTCGCGGAATTCCAGCGCGTAGGGCGTCTGTTGGAGGATGGCGGTGGTGCGCGCACGCTTGGCCAGCAACTCGATTTCCCCGGAGGCCTTGCGCAGCGCGTGCTCGTCGGACGCATAGGTCATCACGCCCATGGCGCCGCCCATGACAATCGCAGCAATGGCCAGCACCATGATAATCTCGAGCAGCGAGAATCCGTGGCGGCGTTTACTCGTCTTGACTGCTGAGATCATCGGAAGTGTTATCCATGCCATCAGGCCCGCTGCTGAAAATTTCGAAGGTCTTGTTATCTTTTTTACCGGGAAACCGGTAGCCGTATTCCTTGCCCCACGGATCCAAGGGCACGGACTTGCACACGGACGTCCAGCGCTTCGGCGCGGGTGTGCCCGAGGGCCGGGAAACCAATGCCTTGAGCCCCTGCTGCGTCGATGGGTAGAAGCCGGCATTGTTGTGGTAAATTTCCAAGGACGAACCGATCGCGTTGAAGTCGGCACCCACGCGCTGCAGTTTGGCGCCGTCCTTGACCTTGCCGATCAAGGCAATCGAGCCACCCATGAGCACCGCAATGATGCCCAGCACGATGACCATTTCAAGCAGGGTGAAGCCGGCACGGCGGCGAATCTTGGCGATAGTGGGATGGATCTTCATGAAAATGCGGGTATGGGGTGCGGCGGCAACCTCTCATGGATTGTAACGCCATGCGATGTAAAAGTTGTGGGGAAAAATGGCAGGGGCCGTTTTCCGCGCGCTCCCAGGTCTTCCGCCGCCGCCGCAAACGCCTCGTTCACAAA
>JAPLUJ010000237.1 GCA_026397695.1 Verrucomicrobiota bacterium
CTCGCCGACCACGTCCACCTGGGCATAGACCTTCTTCTTCGCCTCGGCCAAGGCATGGGCTTGGTCCAGACGCGGGTCCTTGATATTGTGTTTGCCTAAGGGAATGCCCGGAACGCCAATCACGCAAATCTTCATGTGCTGCGTCTAGTGGATTAAGCCACCCACGTCAAGGCCGGCCCCGACAGGCCGGAACCATTTCATCCGTATTGAGTGATCGACGGGTGATCGCCGCTAACGGATCTCCACGGTGGTGCCGGGGCGGATCAGGTTGGGCAGGCGGATGGCGTCCCAGTTGGCAAGGCGGATGCAGCCGTGACTGCGGGCGCGGCCGATGGTTTCCGGGTTTGAGGTACCGTGCAGGCCGATGCCCGCTTTGCTCAGGCCGTTCCAGATGACGCCCACCGGGCTGTTAGGGCCTGGCGGAATGTTGAGCGAGTCGCTGCCGCGCTTGCCGGTATCGAGCAACAGCGGGTCATAGCGCCAGCATGGGAGTTCGACCATGCTGCGGAGTTCCCATGTACCGAACTTGATGAACTGCGGTTGGCCGGGAGTGATGGGAAACGAGGCGATGAGTCCGCGGTTCGCAGGGATGGCGGGAGCATTGCCGGTGGCATCCGGTTCGGTCACGATGAGGGCGGCGGGGGCGGCCTCGAAGATGCGGGCCTGGTTGATTTTGGTGTTCACAACAACGTGGCGCTGGCTGAGGGCGGGGTCGGTCTCATGGCGTATTTCGCCGAGTTTCTCGATAAAAAACGGCGTGATGTTAGGCACGATGACCGAGTCCCGCGCCTTGAGGTTGTTGGTTTTCGAACTGCCGTTGAGGGTGGTGAGATAGACCTCGTCACAATGGAAGCGCTCGGCCATGAACTCGGCGATGCTGCGGTAGTTCATGCGCTTTTTCTTTACCTGCAGGGATTTCTTGGTGGGCAGGTCAGGGTCCACCCAGTTTTTCACGAAAGCGGGCACGACGGCGACGGCCAGCGGATTGGGGACCGCCTTGCGGGCGGCGGTGTTGACCTTGATCCAGTCACGGATCGGATAGCCGTTGACTTCGTTCCAGGATGCCACGGCGAGTTCGGTGAAATGGCCGGGCTTGCCATCAATCACACCGGGGCCGAAGTTCGCTTCATCCAGGAATATCTGTAGGCGGAGGGCATCGTCGCCGGTGGGTTTCACGTCCAACGGGGTGGGTGGCGAAAAGGTTTCCAGAGGCTTCGTCCGCTCGATGGGGGCCGGTGCGGTCGCGCCGGGGATCTGCTTGGCTGCATCCATGAGGTCATCGCCGATGACCGGCACGGCACGGGGCGCGGGAAGGCTAACAGGTTGGGCGGTGTCTTGTTGACCGGAAGCAGGGAGTGCCGCAGTGAGCAGCAGAGGAAACAAAAAGCGACGCATCTGACGGAATTGGAATGGGGATTACGCGGGTGGGGTGGCGAAGGCTTCAAGCCGCCCCGCGAGGGTCGCAGGAACGACGGCACGCACGAGGATATCATTTCCTTCGTAGTCCGTCGAGAGCACCTTTGCCTCGCGGTGGAGCAGGCCGACGAGATCCGCGCGCTGCTGGGGAATTCGATAGTCCTTGCGTCGCACGCGGTCGGCCAACACCACCGCACACGCTTTGAGCAGGGCGTCCATCCCATGGCCGGTGACCGACGAAATTGGGAGCGCTGCGGGGAATATCCGCGCCAGTCCGGTCAATACCCCGGGATCCGTCACGAGATCGATTTTATTCAGCACGGTGATGACTGGCTTGCCCGCCGCGCCGAGTTCCTTGAGCACCTCGAGCGTGGTAGCGTGAAAGCGCTCGATTTCCGGAGTCATGACATCTAACACATGGACGAGGAAATCCGCGAGCACGGCCTCCTCGAGGGTGGCCTTGAAGGCCTCTATCAAGCGGTGGGGAAGGTCGCGCACAAAACCGACGGTATCGGTGATGAGCAATGGTTGACCGTCGGGCAGGGCGATGCGCCGGGTGGTGGTGTCGAGCGTGGCGAAGAGCATGTCTTTCGCCATCACGTCGGCACCGCTGAGAATGTTGAGCAATGAGGATTTTCCGGCGTTGGTGTATCCGACGATGGCGGCGTGGGGTGTCTCGAGTTTTTCGCGTTCCTTGCGCTGGGTCTTGCGTTGTTTGCGGACGGCTTCGAGTTCCCGTTTGCAGCGGTCGATGCTCATGTTCGCGAGGCGGCGGTCCACTTCGATTTGTTTCTCGCCCATGCCGCGGGCCGCAGTCCCGCCGCCCTGCCCGCCTGCTCCGCCGCCCTCGCGATCGAGGTGTCCCCACATCCGCGTGAGCCGCGGCAGAGCGTATTGCATGCGGGCGAGTTCGACCTGCAACCGCGCTTCCTTGGTGTGGGCGCGCTTGGCGAAAATATCCAGAATGACCTCCTCGCGGTCGATCACGCAAAGGTCGGCGAGTTTTTCCCATTCCCGTTGTTGGGACGGGGCCAGCCCGTTGTCGATCACGATCACATCGCACTCATGGGCGCGGGCCAGCCCGGCGATCTCCGCCGCTTTGCCGGTGCCGCAGAGGAATTTCTTATGCATTTCGCGGCAGTGGGGGAGCACGGATTCGACCACCTCGATGCCCAGCGTCTTGACGAGTTCGCCGAGTTCCATGAGCAGGGATTCCGCCTCGGTGGCCTCGCGCACATCGAAATAAAATCGCACCAGCAGCGCCCGCTCGACCGCTTGGGGTTTCTCTCTGATTTCAAACATCCGCGGCACAGGTAACATGCCCGCCGTCCCCTTACAAATCATTGATGCGACCGCATCGTCAATTCAATTAAGGGTCAGATAAATAAATAAATAATAGACTCGCGAGATGCCGTGCCAAACGAAATTCATGCAATTTCCTGTCACGCGGCTTGCCGCCCGCGCTAACAATGGGTGATGAATGCATGCCGCCCCATCCCACTCATGAATCCCGATTCCATGGCAATCCCACCTGCCGACCGGCAGGCATTCGCCGCGCTGGCCCGCGACCACCACCGCTGCCTGCTCATCTACGCCCGCGCGCTGGCCCGCAACGAAGCGACCGCAGCCGACCTCGTCCAAGACGCCTTGATCGCCGCTTGGCATAATCTCGGTCGCTTCGACGTCACCCGCGATTTCGGTGCCTGGCTGCGCGGAATCATCCGCAAC